>NZ_JBHYIQ010000120.1:4261-14989 GCF_042739895.1 Amycolatopsis sp. NPDC059021 | reverse complement strand
ACCGGGGGGCGCCCGCCGCCGGCTGGGGTTTGGGTGTTTTTTTTCCACGTTGGGCGGAGTCGTGGGCGCCGCGCCGCGCGCCCCCCCCCCCCCACCCGGGGCGGATCATTCGCTGTGGCGGCCCCTGGCATAGGTGTAGGACTCCAGTACCAGCCGCCACACGATCTCGATCTCGTCCCGGTCGCGGGGGCCGTAGACGAGCTGCGTGTTCTGGATCGGGTGCGGCACACCCCAGCCCGCCTCGGTCGCGAGCTTCTTCACGGTCGCCGGGAGGGTCATGTGCAGGCTGCCGTCCTGCTGCGGGTGCAGATGCGCGAACTCGCGGCTGTGCTTGATGAACGCGTCGTCCGGTCCGGTGCCGAACTCCGGTGCCAGGTGGATCGCCCTGGCCTCCGGGTAGGGCACGTGCGTCGGCGCCAGGTAGACACCGGCCAGCGAGCGCATCCGCTGCCACAGCTCCTCCTGGAGTGTCGTCGGCGCGATCTGGTTGAGCTGGCCGTGCGGAATCGGGCCACGGGTGCGGGGAGCCGGGCCGTGGCGGTCGGGGATCTCGAACATGATTTTCCTCCAGGAAATTCAGACCGGCCGGACGCGCTGGTAGCACCGGCCGTGGTAGACGAGGGGGTCGCCGGGGCAGGTGCGTGCCGCGCACACCTCGCCCAGCAGCAGGCCGTGGTCACCGGCGTCGACGGTGTCCCGGCGCCGGCATTCGATGCCGGCCAGCGCGCCCGGGTGCAGGAGCGTGCCGTGCTCGCCCGGTTCGAAGCCGGTCCCGCCGAATCGGTCGGCACCGGGCGTCGCGAACAACGCGGCGAGCTCGACCTGTTCCGCGGCCAGGACGTTGACGCCGAAGCGCGAGCAGCGTGCGAAGACCTCGTAGGAGCTCGAGCTCTTCGCCTGGCAGACGAGCAGCAGCGGCGGCCGCATCGACACCGAAGTCACCGACGTCGCGGCGTAGCCACGCGGCGTGCCGTCGGCGTCGAGCGCGGTCACCACGCACACCCCGCCGGCCAGCGTCGCCATCGCGTCCTTGAATTCGTCGAGCAGCGCCGCGGTCATCGGGCACCACCCGCCGGTGCGGGGACCACCGATGGTGTGAGCCATTCGCCGCCGGGGGCGCCGAAACCGTGTTCGCGGTGGAACACCGTGCGGCCCCTCCGGATCGTGTGCTCGACGCGACCGGTGAACAGCCAGCCCGCGTACGCCGTCCACCCGCATTTGGCCTGGACGTCGCCGGGGCCGAAGGACCAGTGCTCGTCCGGGGCGAACAGCACGAGGTCGGCGTCCAGGCCGGGCGCGACCGCGCCCTTGCGGCCGGCGACCCCGAACAGCCGGGCGGGTTCGGCGGCCAGCACGCGGGTGACGATCGGCAGCAGCTCGTCCGGCGTGGCGTCCGGCACCCGGCGGCTCAGCCCGGTGTAGAGCGCGGGGAAGAGCTCCTGCACCCCCGGCAGTCCCGGTGGGGCGTCCGGCGCGTCGAGCACCTTGTCCCCGAAGGCGTGCGGCGCGTGATCACTGCCCACAGTGGACACTTCGCCGCGGAGCACCGCGTCCCACAACCGGTCCTGATCGGCCTGGTCCCGGATGGCCGGGCTGAGCCGGATACGGGAACCGCAGCGGGCGGTGTCGGCCGCGGTGAAGGACAGGTGGTGCCCGGTGACCTCCCAGGTGACCGGCAGCCCGGTCGCCCCGGCGGCGGTCAGCAGGTCCGCCTCCTCACGGCTGGACACGTGGAGAACGTGCGCGGCGGTGCCGTGCCGCCGGGCCAGCTCGATCAGCTTGGCCACGGCGACGATCCCGCCCGAGCGCGGCCGGAACCGCTCGTAGTCGCGGTAGGTCGCCGGGGTGCCCTGCCACCGGTCGAGCAGCGCGAAGACGTCGTCGTCCTCGGCGTGGAACAGCAGCCGGAGGCCGCGCCGCTTCGCCACGGCGAACAGCTCGTCGAGGCGGCCGGGGTCGCGTAGCACGTGTGGTGCGGTGTGATGCCCGGTCAGGAACGCCTTCGCGGTCATCGCCTCGGCCGGTTCGAACGCCTCGAGCGAAGAAACGTCGTCCGGGTCGACCCCCGCGTGGAAGCGGTAGTCGACCAGGCTGGTGCCGTGGATTTCGGCGTCCTTGGCGCGGGCGTCGGCCGGGGTGAACGTCGCCGGGCGCGTGTTGGGCATGTCGAACACCGTGGTGACGCCGCCGGACACCGCGGCCCGCGACGCGTGCGCCCAGTCTTCCTTGTGCGTCAGGCCCGGCGTGCGGAAGTGCACGTGGGAGTCGATGAGGCCGGGCAGGACGTACCGCCCGGCGGCGTCGATCTCCTCGGCGCCGGACACGGTGCTCCCGGCGGGGAGCACGTCGGCGATCTTCCCGCCGGTGACGGCGATGTCGGCGGTGCGGACCCCGTCGGGGCCGGTCACCCGGCCGCCCCGGACGACGAGGTCGTGGTCCTTCACGCGGCCCATGGCAGGCTCACCAGCTCTCGGCTCAGGTCGTTGGTCGGGCCCATGAGCGCGACGGCGCGGGCGTCGCGGGCCATCCGGTTGATCGGGTTCGTCACCACATACCCGGCGCTGCCGAGCAGCCGCGCGATGCTCGCGACGACGTCCTCGGCCACCTGGGAGGCGTGGATCTTGCTGTGCAGCGTCACCTCGCCGGGGTCGGCGGCGTCGCGCCGCCCGGCCCGTTCGACGAGTGCGCGGGCGGACTCCACCTGACCGCGCAGGTCCACCAGCCGGTGCCGGACGGCCTGCAGGCCGAGCAGGGATTTCCGTTGCGCCGCTTGGAAACCGAGGTCCCAGGCGGCTTCGGCGATCCCGGCCGACACCGCGCCGAGCGTCGCCCCGGACTGCCGGACACCGGAGATGATCGTGCTCGCGGCGTCGCGCGGCCCGAGCAGCGCTTCCGGCCCGAGGAAGCAGTCCTTGAGCTCGACGAACCCGGTCGCCGACGCGCGCATGCCGACCAGGTCCAGGCTCAGGTCCGGCTCGATGCCCGGATTGGTCGCGGGCACCAGGAAGAAGCTCTGCCCACCGGATCCGTACGCGGACTCGTCGTCGGCCATCGGAGTGCTCTGCGCGAGCACCAGGTAGATGTCGGTGATCCCGGCACCGGTGGTGAAGGCCTTGCCGCCGCTGACCGTCCAGCCGCCGCCGGGCAGCTCGTCGGCGATGGTGGCGAGGTTCTTCTTCGCCGCGCCGGCACCGGACTCGCTCCACGCGGACGCGGCCAGCCACTCACCGGAAGCGAGCTTCGGCAGCAGCTCTTCGCGCTGGGCAGCGCTGCCCCATTCGGCGATCCGGCTGCACACGGCCATGTGCTGGAACGCGATGATCGCGGTGGACGGGTCGTGCCGCGCGATCCGCGCGATCACCCGGTTTCCTTCCAGGGCGTCCGCCCCGGCGCCACCGTACCGGCGCGGGACGACCAGGCCGGGCAACGGCGAGTTCCGCAGCGCGGCCAGCACTTCGGGCGCCGGGCGGCCGGCCTCGTCGGCCGCGGCGGCGTGCTCCGCGAGGACGTCGGCCAGCTCGCCGATGCCGAGGCGCACGGGGCTGGTCAGGTCGACAGCAGACACGAGTCCTCCTTCAGGACGTGGGGACCGAACGAGTCGATGGTCACGGCGCCGGTGAACGACACCGCCTTCTCCGGGACGCTGACCCAGGACAGCTCGCTGTCGCGGTCGTGGCCGGACACCGCGGCGGCCGACGTGGTGCACCCGCCCGCGGTGCGGATCCGCAGCGGCGCGGTGCGCCGGGTCTCGCCGCCGGCGAGCCGGAACGGGATGGTGTCGCGGATCCGCCGGGCCGCGCCGAGGCAGACGGCGCCGGTCAGCGCGATCGTCGGGTGCCACGACGGCACGGACACCGCGCGCGCGGCCAAGCCGTCCTCGCCGTCGGGCAGGACAGCGGCCACCTTCGGGAACGCGCCTTCGACGGGGTAGCCGTACTGCCGCGCGGCCGAGCGGCGGATCGCGCTCATCGTGCGGAACAGCGGCCGTCCCGCGGCGAAGAGCTCCTCCGGGCTGTCCACGCCGAGGTCGTGGCCGGACAGGAACAGGTACGGGTTCCCGACCGAGACCGCGCTGACCCGGATCGTGCCGTCGTCATACGGCAGGTCCGTGGTGGTCTCACCGAAGGGCAGCAGCTCGCCGAGCGGCACGGCGGGGTGATTGAGGAAGTGCGCGGTGAACGTCGTCCGGTCGCGGACGCACTCGTCGACCTCGCACACCACGTGGTCGTCGTTGTTGAGCACGCGGACCCGGACGCGGTGACCGGGCGCGAGCCTGCCGATCCAGCCGAGCCTGCTGGCGACGACCACGGACGAGAGCACCGAGTGCCCGCAGCTGCCGCGGAAGTCGAACCGCGCCGGGGCACCGGGAATGACCTGCACGAACCGGTAGTCGAGGTCGAACAGCGGATGCTCGGAGACCGACACGAGCGCGATCTTCGTGACCGCGGCCAGGCCGTGTTCGGCAAGCCAGGCGACGCCGTCGGAGAGCGCGTCGGAGAGCGCTTCCTCGGACGCCGGCAGCCGCTCGGCGGGCAGCACCAGCGTGGAGCTCGGGCTGCCGTGGGCGTGGGCGATGTGAGCGAGCATCAGGCCGCGCTCCTTTCCCCGGCGCTGCCGCGGGTGAGCTGGTCGGTCCAGAGCCGGTGGATGAGCAGCGACCAGATGGCCAGCGCCGATTCGTCGTTGGGCCGGGTGGCCTGTGCGTCGAACAGCCCGGCGACGGCCTTCGGGTCGAGCTGCCCGTGGTGCGCGAGCGACAGACCGGAAAGCATGTCGCGGGCGTAGTCGTGCAAGGGCTGCCCGGCCGCGAGCATCGCGGTGATCGGCAGCGTGAACGGCTGCTTCGGCCGGTCGAGCACCGAGTCCGGCACTAGGCCCCGGCCGGCCGCGTAGAGCGCGCGTTTCACCTCTCGGCCGCGTACTCGCTGTTCGGCGGGCAGCCGCCGGGCCAGCCGGGTGACCGGCCGCTGGCAGAACGGCAGCCGTACCTCGACCGAGTGGGCCATGCTCAGGTGGTCGACGCGACGCAGGTGGTAGGCGGGCAGTCGTTCGTCCACTTCGAACTCGGTGATCGCGGCCAGCCGGTCCGGCCCGGCGCCGCGCAGCCGCCGTACGATCCGCTCGGCTTCGGTTCCGTTGCGCCGCAACAGATCCCGGTACTCGTCGGTGTAGAGCCGGTTCCGTAGCGCGGCGGGCACGGCCGCGAGCGCGTCGACGTATCCGTTCGGCCAGTCCTCCGCACCGAGCAGCGCGTCGCTGATCCGGCGGTAGCCGCCGAAGATCTCGTCCGCGGCGTCGCCCGAGAGCGTCACCTTGAACCCGGCGTCGTGCACACCCTGGAACAGCAGGTACGTGCTCAGCGTGATCGGGTCGGCGTTGGGCTGGCCCAGGTGCCATACGACCTCTCCGAGCAGGTCCGGGAACGTCGCCGGGTCCGCCTCGATCTGGTGGTAGGTCGCGCCGCAGCGGGCGGCGACCTCGCGGGCGTACCGCTTCTCGTCGAACGGCCAGTCCCCGGTGTAGGCGATGTTGAACGCGTGCACGTGCGGGACCTTCTCCGCCAGGAGTGCCGTCACCAGGCTGGAATCCAGCCCGCCGCTGGTGATCGTCGAGATCGGCACGTCGGCCAGCGCGAGCCGGTGGGTTTCGGCACGCAGCGTGTCGCGGACCCGGCCGCCTGCCGTGTCGAGGTCGCCGCCGTCCTCGACGGGGAAAGCGGTTTCCGCGCGTCGCGAGATCTTCAGCCCGCCCGAGCGCGTATAGACGGCGGTGGCCGCCCGCGGCAGTACCCGGACGCCGTCGAACATCGTCCGTTCCCCGAAGGGCGTCTTGGTGGTGAGGTAGTTGTCGAGCCCCTCGTCCCGTTGTTCCCACCGGACGCCGGGAACGCTCAGCAGGGCCGGCAGCTCCGAGGAGAAATACAGCTCCCGCCGTTCCTGGTCCTCGTGGTGGTACAGCGGCTTCATGCCCGCCTCGTCGGTCACGAGCACCAGCTTCGGCTCCGCCCGCAGGTCCAGCACGGCGATGGCGTACATCCCGTCGAGGTGATCGACGAAGTCCAGGCCGTACTTGTGGTACAGCGCCGGGATCACGTTGCCGTCGCAGTGGTCGTGGAAGACATAGCCCGCCGCGTGCAGCTCGCGGCGCAACTCGTTGTGGTTGTAGATCTCGCCGTTGAAGACGACCCGGATTTCGCGGCCGAGCCGGTAGGGCTGCTCGCCGCCGTCGAGGTCCACGATGGCCAGCCGGTTGTTGCCCAGTGCCCAGCCGTCGCCGGCCGCGCTGAACCGGGCATCCGGACCGCCGTGCCGCTGCAGCGCCGAAACGGCGCGCAGGTGGTGGTGTGCGAGATTCCCGCCCAGGTGTCCATAGATCCGGCACATGACGGCTACCTCACCTCCGCGGAAACGCCGGCGCGGGCGTAGAGGACGGGGTCGAACGGTGTCGGCCCGCCGCACGTGGCGAACCGCTTCGTGGCCGGCTCCGGGTTGCGCGTGCCGTGCGGCACGCCGGGCGCGGCGAACAGCACGTCGCCGGGGGAGACGTCGTGCCAGCGGTCGATCAGGTACATCTGGCCGCCGCCTTCGAAGGCGATGAAAGCCTCTTCGCTGTCCGGGTGCTGATGGACGTTGAAGGTCTGGCCGGGCTCCTGAATCCCGCAGTGCAGGCACAGCCGCGCGCTGCCGGTGCCGGGCCAGAACAGGAAGTTCATCACGGCCGTGTTGCCGTCGCCCGCCACCTCGCCGGTGCCGCTGAAGCCGTGCAACTGCGTTTCGGTGTTCCACAGCTCGTTCTCCAGCCGCGGCGCGGTGCCGGTGGGTTCGTTGCCAGCCAAGCGGGTTCGCCACACGTACGCGGTCAGGCCGTCGTCGCCTGCTTCGAGTTCCAGCGTGCGCCCGGTGGGGGAGTGCAGGGCGGAGCCACGCGTGACCTCCGTGCGGTGGCCGGTGACGTCGCCGTGGCCGGAGCCGGCGAAGACCACCGCGATGTTCTCCTCCTCCAGCGCCCAGCCGAGGCGCCACGCCTTGCCGGGCGCGACCTCCACGACGAGCAGGGTCACCTCGCGTGCTCCCATGGCCGGGCCGACGGGCTCGGCGACCCGGCCCCAATCGAATGGTGAGAAGACGAAGTCCGCGGCGCGGACGATCGTTCCCTGAATCTGGTCGATGAGCATCCTGGGTCCAATCAGGTTGCTGACAATTTGCCAATGGACGGAAGCCGAATTGATCAATACATCGCGATTCCGCGATTCGCTTCCGGGGGCGACAGTACTAGTCCCCGGCGGCACGTTGCAAAGTTGTTAACAGGCGGGGCAAATCGACGCGAATGACGCGGTCGACATTGACTGAAGTGATTCAGTAAAATTCCGATACCGCCGAATGGTGGAGTGGCGATGTCTGCCGATACGACCAAAAGATGCCCGAAAGGGCACCCGGCGCGCCGACTGTGAGCGTTGTCACAGTCGGCGTACCGGGTGCTGGTGTGTAGACGAGGGATGTCGCGGGAAACTGTCGGGAGAATGAGGAGGAATTCAGGTCCGCGGACACTGCGGAGGCTCGGATTTCCCGGTGAAGGTGCCAGGCCTGCCGGTCCGGAGCCGACAATCCGGCTGCGCGGCGTCGCATGATCGAAAACGGCGCGGGGCGGGCCCATTGACAACTGTCCGTCACCGCGCGAAGAAAGCGCGGCCGGGCGCACGGTGACAATCCAATGACGGGGCGGCGATGGTTATTCCGGAATGGCGAGCAGAGCGGTGTCGACGACCTGTGCCAGCAGTGTCTTGTCGCGGCAGACCGCGCTCATCACGCGCAGGCCCTGAATCATGGTCACCAGGAAATTCGACACCGCCGGGATATCGGTTCCCGGTGGTAGTTCGCCCATGCTGCGGGCCAGGTGCAGCGTGCCGCAGAAGGAGTCCTGCAGTGCCGTGATCGCGTCGCACACGATCCGGTTCGCCACGTCGTCGTGCGGCACTCGTTCGGTGATCGCCATGACGAGCAGGCAGCCCGGCCTGCCGGGCTCCTTGAGCGCGTCGTCGATCCGGCCGAGCAACAGGTCGCGCATCACCTGCCGGATCGGCACTCGCTGCATCAGCGACTCGCGGGTGGTGTCGGTGGTCTGCCGGACGTACCGCTGCAGCGCCTGCTCGTAGAGGCCGTGCTTGCTGCCGAACGCGGCGTAGAGCGAGCCGCGGCCGAGCCCGGTCGCCTCGGCGAGGTCCTGGATCGAGGTGGCCTCGTAACCCTGGCGCCAGAAGACCTCCATGGCCTTCTGGACCACCTCGTCGGTGTCGAACTCGCGGACTCGGGGCATGCTCCCAGTCTAAGGATGGTGGAATGATCAGTCAACAACGCGAGGCTGTATCTGGACCGGTTGATCAACAATGCCGTCCTGAAGTTGACGGATTCCTTGCTATTACTCGACTTTGCTCGGCAGCTGGCGTCAGGTCAGCGGCTCATTGTTTGACGATCAGTCCAGATTTGGTACCGTGGGAGCGACCGCCGGATGCGGTCCGTGTGCGACCGGTCCCGGTGCGCACCCTCCTGTGGCCGGCGGCACCGAAGAGAAAACCCGCACACGCCAGACAAGGAGACTTCTCATGCCTCACGTGCAGCGCCGGTCGTCCGTCAGCGACGAGCTGGCCTGGCAGATCGTCCGCGCGGCCGACGAGGCCGCGAAGGCGACCGACAAGCGGTTCGCCGTCGCGGTGGTGGACGAAGGCGGCCACCTGAAGGCGTTCCTGCGGCAGGACGGCGCGAAGCTCAACGCCGTGCAGGTCGCGCAGGACAAGGCCTACACCGCGGCGTCATCGGCGATGCCGACACAGAAGTGGTCCGAGGTGCTCGACGCCGACCCGGTGCTGCGGACCGCCGCGCCCACGGCGATCGACCGCCTGGTCGGCATGGGCGGCGGCCTGCCCATCGTGGTCGGCGGCGAGCTCGTCGGCGCGATCGGCGTCTCGGGCGCCCATTGGACCGACGACGTGAAGATCGCCGAGGCCGGCCTGTCGGTGCTCGAGTCCTGACCGCTGCCCGAACCATCCGGGGGTAACGATGCCCATCGCCCTGTTCGTGCTCGGGCTGACGGTGTTCAGCCTGGGCACCACCGAGTTCATGATCGCCGGCCTGCTACCGGAGCTCTCCGGTGCGTTCGGCGTGTCCCTGCCACAGGCCGGGCTGCTCATCTCGCTGTTCGCGGTCGGCGTCGTCCTCGGCGCGCCGCTGATCACCGCCGCGACCACCAAGGTGCCGCGCAAGACGGCGCTCGTCGCGCTGCTCGTGGTGTTCGTCGCCGGCGAGGTGCTCGCCGCGGCCGCGCCGTCGTTCGGCGTGCTGATGGCCGCCCGCGTGGTCACCGCCGTCGCGCACGGCTCGTTCTTCGGCATCGGCGCGGTGGTGGCCGCGAACCTGGTCGAACCGGGCAAGCGCGCCAGGGCCATCGCGATCATGTTCGGTGGCCTGACCATCGCCACCATCGCCGGGGTCCCGCTCGGCACGTTCGTCGGCCAGCACTTCGGCTGGCGCGCGACGTTCCTCGCGGTCGCGATCCTCGGCGTGATCGACCTCGCCGGCGTCGTGGCGCTGGTGCCGCATCAGCCGCGGGCGGGCCACCTGGGCGTCCGCCACGAGCTGGCCGCGTTCCGCAATCCGAAGGTGTGGCTGGCGCTGAGCACGACCATGCTCAGCCAGGCCGCGCTCTACACCGCCTACACCTACATCGCGCCACTGCTGACCGACGTCACCGGGTTCTCCGCCGGCCTGGTGCCCCCGCTGCTGGCGTTGTTCGGTGTCGGCACGTTCCTCGGCAGCGTGCTCGGCGGCAGGCTCGCGGACCGCTCGCTGATGGGCACGCTGTGCGCGGGCCTGCTGCTGCTCGCGGTGATGCTCGGCGCGTTTTCCCTGGCGGCGCACAGCAAACCGGCCATGGTCGCGACGCTGTTCCTGTTCGGGATCGGCAGCTTCCTGATCAACCCGGCACTGCAGACCCGGGTGATGAACGAGACCGAAGGCGCGCCGACGCTGGCGAGTACGAGCAACATCTCGGCGTTCAACGTCGGCAACGCGCTCGGGCCGTGGCTCGGCGGTCTCGGCATCAGCGCGGGCGCCGGGCTGCTCTCGCCGAGCTGGATCGGTGCCGGGCTGGCCGTGACCTCGCTGCTGGTCGCGCTCGCCGCGGCGGGCCTGGACAGCCGGACCGGGAAGGAGGTGGACAGCGATGCCGGTCGTGCACGTGAACTGGTGGAAGGGGGCCGGTGAGACCGAACGCCGTCAGCTCGTCGAAGAGGTGACGGGAACCGTTTCGCGGCTCGCGAAATGCCCCGAAGCCGCCGTCACGGTGATCATCACCGACGTCGAAAAGGACCATTGGGGTCTCGGCGGGAAGCTCGCGGGGGACCTCTGAGCGAAGGCCGGGGCGACCCTCGTCCCGGCCTTCCCCTTCCGGGGAGGAGCCATGACCGGACGTGTCATCGGGCCGGAGGATCCGCGCTACGCGGACTACACGGCCGGGGTCAACCAGCGCTACACCGCGAAACCGGCTGCGGTGCACCTGCCGCGGACCACCGCGGAGGTCGCTTCGGCGGTCGCCGGGGCAGAGGGGCGGCTCGCGATCCGCAGCGGGGGCCACTGCTTCGAGGATTTCGTCCACCACGAGGGGGGGGGGGGAAAAAAACCACAGGGGTGGAGGTGGCGATGTGGGGTGGAGGTCGGGGTGGAAAAAAGGGGCGCC
>NZ_JBHYIQ010000120.1:0-4251 GCF_042739895.1 Amycolatopsis sp. NPDC059021 | reverse complement strand
GTGGGGTGGCTCTCTTTTTATATACACCCCCCCCCGCGCCGCCGCGCCCGCGCCCCCCGGCGCGCCCACGATATCGAAACTCCCCCCCGCCCCGCCTGCCCCACCACACCCCCCACTCGACCTGAGTGGACTGTCCGAAGTGGACTACGAGGACGGTCTCTACTCCGTCGGCGCCGGGGCGCGGCTGCAGGACGTCTACGAGCGGCTGTACCACGGCTGGGGTGTGACGATCCCGGGCGGGATCTGCTACTCGGTCGGCGCGGGCGGGCATGTCACCGGCGGCGGCTACGGCCTGTTGTCGCGGCGGGACGGCCTGACCGTCGACCACCTGTACGGCGTCGAGGTCGTGCTGGCCGGCGGCCGGACGGTGGTGGTCACCCGCGACTCGGCCGGGCCCGAAGCCGATCTGTTCTGGGCGCACACCGGGGGTGGCGGCGGCTCGTTCGGCGTGGTGACGCGGTTCCTGTTCCGGGCACCGCTGGTGCGGCCGCCGCCGGAGGTGCTCGTCGTGGCGTTGTCGGTGCCGTGGGCCGAACTCGACGAGCGGCGGTTCGCGCGGCTGCTCGGCGGCTACGCGCGCTGGCACCACGAACACCGCGCGCCGGACTCATCCGGTGCGGCGCTGTCGAGCCTGCTGATGCTGAATCACCGCTGCAACGGGACGGTCGGCCTGGTGGCGCAGATCGACGCCGCCGCGCCGGACGCGGACCGGGTGCTGGACGAGTACCTCGCGGTCGTCCTCGGTGATCTGGCGACGGCCGGGTTCGCGCGAGCGGGGGAGTTCGGTCCGATGCCGGGGCTGGCCCGCCCCCGGCGGCTGCCATGGCTGCGGGCGACGCGGTTCCTCGGCACGAACACCCCGGTGCTCACCGACCCGACGCTGCGCGCCGAGCACAAGTCGGCCTATGTGCGGAGCACCCTCCCGGAGTCGCAGGTGCGGACGGCGTATGAGTACCTGACCCGGCCGGACGTGGCGAACCCGGAGACGATGCTGGTCGCGTTCTCCTACGGCGGCGCGATCTCGGCGGTCGACCCGGCCGCGACCGCGGTGGCCCAGCGCGACAGCACGTTCAAGCTGCTGTACCAGGCCTTCTGGTCCACAGTGGACTCCGACGACGCGAACATCGCCTGGGTGCGCGACTTCTACCGCGCGATGTACGCGGACACCGGCGGCGTGCCGGTGCCGGGCGAAGTGGCCGACGGGTGTTACGTCAACTACCCGGACGCCGATCTGTCCGATCCGGACTGGAACACCTCCGGGGTCCGGTGGCACGACCTGTACTTCAAGGACAACTACGCGCGGCTGCGGCGGGCGAAGGCGCAATGGGATCCGGCGGACGTGTTCCGGCACCGGCAGTCGGTCCGGCCTGCCTAGCGCGGGCCGAACCACGTGGTGAGGGCCGCGGCGAGCCGCTCGGCGTCCTGCCCTGCCCACGCGACATACCCGTCCGGGCGCAGCAGGATTGCCGGTTCGCCGAGGTCCTCGTCGTGTCCGGCGACGTCGATGCCGTCCTTCCAGCCCGCCGCCGTGTCGGCGAGGCCGGCCGCACCCGGCCCGAGCAGCAGTACCGGGCGGCCCCGGTGCAGCAGCTCGGCGACCGTCAGCTCGCCGAGCGGGAAGTTCGGCAGGAACTCGCCTGTCAGGCCGTGGCCGTCGCCGTAGCGCACGCCCTGCGCGCTGATCCGGTCGCTGAGCAGCCGGTTGGCGTCCGAAGTGGACAGTAGGTCGGCGACCAGCGCGCGCAGCGGCTCGAACTCCGGCCCCGGCCGCATCAGCGCGGCCTGGGCACGGGTGTTCTCGATGACGGCTTCGGCGACCGGGTGCCGCTCCGTGTGGTAGGTGTCCAGCAGCTCGTCCGGCGCCGTGCCCATCGCGACCATCGCGAGTTTCCAGCCGAGGTTGAGCGCGTCCTGCAGGCCGAGGTTCAGCCCTTGCCCGCCGAGCGGGGCGTGCACGTGGGCCGCGTCGCCCGCGAGCAGGAGCCTGCCGCGGCGGTAGTCGTCGGCCAGCCGCGTGAAGTCGCTGAACCGGCCGAGGAACGCCGGATCGGCCATCGGCACGTCGTGGCCGAGGATGCGCGAGGCGGCCGCCCGCAGGTCGTCGAGTGTGGCCGGGGCGTCGCGTTCGGGCAAGGGCTCGGTGAACTCGTGGGTGAGGATCCGGCTGTGCCCGGCCGGATTGACGTTGATCAGCGTCCAGCCGGTCGGCCCTTGTGTCCAGCCGCCGGGTACCCGCGCCTCGTCGTCCAGCCTGGCCAGGCCGAGAAGACCGGCGAACGTGGCGGGGTGGGTGGTCCCGGTGATCCCCGCCGCTTCCCGGACGATGCTGCGGGCGCCGTCGCAGCCCACGACGTAGGAGGCGGTGAGTTCGCCGCGATCGGTGGTGACGCTGACGTGCCCGCCGTCGTCGCGGACACCGGTGACCCGGTGGCCGCGCAGGATCGTGACGCCGAGCGAACGGGCTTTCGCCTCGAAGAAGCGCTCGATGTCGGACTGTGCCTGGCCGACCATCGGCGGGCCTTCGAGCGCGGGCGATTCCAGCGTCAGCACCGGGCGGCCGCCGAAGTGGAACGGCGTCTCCACGACGGCACGCGGGTCGCGTGGTGGCCGTGGCACGGGGAGGTAGCCGCGACGCAGCAGCGACTGCGCGGTACGCGCGTGCAGCGTGCCCGCGCGTGGTTCGTCGTGGGTGGCGGTCAGCTTCTCGACGACTGTGGTGGGCACGCCGTGCCTGCCGAGTTCGGTGGCCAGCAGCATGCCGACCGGCCCGCCGCCGACGACGATCACTCCGGTCAACTTCCCTCTCCTTCGCTACGGAGCCGAAAGGTACGAGGTCGTAATATCCGTCATTGTAGAGTACGAGGATGGAGCGTGACTTCGTCGATGACGTCCTGGATCAGTGGCGTGCGCAACGCCCGGACCTCGATCCGGCTCCCCTGTCGGTGCTGGCCCGGCTGACCCGGACCGCGCGCCGGGTCACCCGCCGCCTCGACGAGACGCTGAAAGACTTCGGCGTCCTCCACGCGGATCTGGACATCCTCGCCACCTTGCGGCGCGCGGGAGAGCCGTACGAGCTGACGCTGTCCGAGGTCGCGCGCTGGATGCTGGCCGGCAACAGCACGATGACCAGCCGCCTGGACCGGCTGGTGGCCGCCGGCCTGGTGGACCGCAGGCAGAATCCCGCGAACCGGCGCACGGCACTGGTCCGCCTCACCCCGGCGGGGCTGACCCTCGTCGACGAGGCGGTCACGGCGGAACTGGCCGCCCAGGCGGAACTGGTGAGTGGTCTGAGTGCCCAGGACCGTCGCCGGCTGGCCGGCCTGCTGCGCCGGCTGTGCCGCTCCATGGGCGAGATCCCGGACTGAACCGCGCGATCATCGGTGGCGGGGAGGTGCCGCTCACCGAAGTGCTGACGTTCCGCGCTGCCGGTCAGCTCTGACCTTCGAGGTGGGCGGCGGGGAGGCCGGCCAGTGCCCTGATCGTCCACAGTGGCCAGTGCGGGTGGGTGCGGCGGATCCGGTCCGCGGCGGCGTGTCGTTCGGCTTCACTGAGCGGAAATCTGCTGGAGATATTGCGGTACACGGAAAGAACGAATGCGTCCTCCGCGCTGCCGTCGAAGAACGTCACGGTCACGCTGAGTTTCCCGCGTGCCTGTGCCGCGAGCAGCCGATGGTTGCCGTCCACGACGCGCAGGGAGGGCCGATGGACAATGAGGGGAGGCAGCACGGCGGTCTCGGCCGCGAGCGCGAGAACGAAGTCTTCGTCGATGACGAACCGGGGTGAATCCCCGAATCGCAGGGCGCCGAGTGCCACCACGTGTACGTGGTGTTCAGTGTTCTCGACGCGGTCGGCTGGTGTAACGGTTGGGTTGTCACGAGAAGAGTTGTTCAGGTGAATACGGCACGACATAACAACCTCGCTGTGGGAATGCCGACGCCGGACGGGATCTCCGTGCTCGTGCCGGCGGGTGAAACCAGTATCGGCGTGCCTTGTCGTGGTGGCGAGCCGTGATCTGGTGACAGATCCAGGAAACAAGCCGACGTGGTCACCGATGACGCGGGCGTGCCGATTTCGCGGCGACGAAGAATCGGGTGCGGACCGGATGAAAGATGAATGGGCCGGAGGTGGGGACCCCCCCGGGGTACCCCCCCCGGGTGTAACCCCCCCGCCACCCCGGGGGGGGGCGGGGGGGGGGCCGGCCCCGGCCCCCGGAGGGGCGGTGCCCCGCGCCCGGACGGCCCGGGGCCCGCC
>NZ_JBHYIQ010000119.1:20743-28127 GCF_042739895.1 Amycolatopsis sp. NPDC059021 | reverse complement strand
GTGCGGGGCGGCCGAGTACCGGCCAGCCCCGCGCGGCGAGCATCCGCACGGTTTCCAGCCACCGGGCCCGCACGCCGAACGACCGCAGCGGCGCCGCGGCCGCCCAGCAAGCATCCAAAGTGGACAGGAACGCGTGCACGCGTTCGCCGGGAACATTGCGGTGGATAAGGATCTTCGGCAGCCGTTCGGCCACAGTGGACGGTTGATCGAGGGAAGCAAGGTGGAGTGACAACGTCAGCGTCAGCGGACCTGGTGCCGCGACGGTGACCCATGTGGACAGTCGCCCGATCTCGTCGCACGTGCCCTCGACGAGCAACCCGCCGGGCGCGATCCGCGAGAGCATCAGCGACCACGCGTCCGCGACCTCGTCCTCCGCGTACTGCCGCAGCACGTTGAAGGCCCGCACCAGCACCGGCCGCGTCCCGGCCAGTTCGAACCCGCCCCGCCGGAACTCCAGCCGCGGCGGATCGGCGGCCCGCTGCGCGAAAGTCACCCGCTCCGGGTCCAGTTCCAAGCCCAGCACCCGGACATCCGGACGCACCGAGCGCAGCCAGCGGGCCAGCTCGATCGTCGTCACCGGTGAAGCGCCGTAGCCGAGATCGACGACGAGTGGGTCCGGCGCACGACGCAGCAACGCCGCGACAGCGGGGTCACCGGCCAGCCAGCGGTCGACACGCCGCAGGCGGTTCGGGTTCGTGGTGCCCCGGGTCGGCGCGCCGACGAGCGCGCCGGGCTTCAGTGGTCGGCCAGCCACTTCGCGGTGAATTCCCCCTCGCGCTCGAGCAGCTTCGTCACCTGCTCGGCGATCACGCTCTCCAGCTTCGCGCCGAACAGCGGGATCCGCACCGTCACCTCGCCGCGGGTCAGCAGCACGACACGATCGCCTGACACCGTGAGCGAGGTCCGCGCGGTGATTTCGCCCGGCACGCCACCGACCTCGACGGTCGCCTCGCCGGTGTAGTCGTCGCCGTCCGGCCGCCAGGTCTGGGTCCGGTGCACCACCAGGTCACCCTTGTGCAGCGCCCGCACGGCCTGGGGAAGACGTTCCGCGCTGATGCCCTGGCGCAGCTCGTAGGAGATCTCGTCGTCGTCCGACCACGAGTACTTCAGCAGCGCCGCGCCGTCGCCGCCGAGCCGCTCCAGCCGTGCCGCCAGCGCGTCCTCCCCGGCGACCGCCGCCAGCACGTCGGCGACGTCGTCGGAGAACTCTGCGCGGTGCTCGATCCGGGATCCCATGAGCCGGACAGTACCGTTTGGGAGCGTGAAGCCTGCCGAAACTCCCGCCGCGACGCACCTCGCCGCCCACACCACGCTGCGTCTCGGCGGCCCCGCCCGCCGGTACGTCACCGCCGTGACCAGCGCCGACCTCGTCGACGCCGTCCGCGAGGCCGATGCCGCCGGCGAGCCGGTGCTGCTGCTCGGCGGCGGCTCCAACCTCGTCGTCGGCGACGCCGGGTTCGACGGCACGCTCATCGAGATCGCCACCACCGGCTGGACCCGCGACGGGAAGATTGTCGAGGTCGCCGCCGGGCAGAACTGGGACGAGTTCGTCGCGGCGCTCGTCGCCGAGGGGCTCGGCGGGCTCGAATGCCTGTCCGGCATCCCGGGCTCGGTCGGCGCGACGCCGATCCAGAACGTCGGGGCGTACGGCTGCGAGGTCGCCGAGTCGATCGTCTCGGTCGACCTCTACGACCGCGTCACCGGCAAGGTCCGCACGGTCAAGGCCGACGAACTCGGCTTCGCCTACCGCACCAGCGTGCTCAAGGGCACCGACGCGGGAGTGGTGCTCACCGTCCGCTTCGAGATCCGCGAGGACGGCCTTTCCGCGCCCATCCGCTACGCCGAACTCGCACGGGTGCTCGACGTCGAGACCGGTGCTCTCGTTCCGGCGGCCGACGCGCGCGAGGCTGTGCTGAAGCTGAGGCGCGGCAAGGGAATGGTGCTCGACCCGGCCGACCACGACACGTGGAGCGCCGGCTCGTTCTTCACCAACCCGATCGTCCCCGCCACCGAAGCCGACGCCGTGCTGGCGCGGATCACCGGCGTCGTGGGCGCCGACGCGAAGGTCCCGCAGTATCCGGCCGATGGCGGTGTCAAGCTGTCGGCGGCCTGGCTGATCGAACGCGCCGGGTTCACGAAGGGACACCCCGGGCCGGGCGGGCGTGTTTCGCTCTCGACCAAGCACACGCTCGCGCTGACCAACCGCGGTGAGGCCCGCACCGAGGATCTGCTCGCACTGGCCCGCGAGGTCCGCGACGGCGTCCGCGACCGGTTCGGTGTGACGCTGCACCCAGAGCCGTTGCTCGTCAACTGCGCGCTGTGAACGGCGTTTTGTGCTCCTGAACACTGGCAACCCGTTCACCACCCGGGCGTCTACACAGGTAGTGGGCCTGGGTGACCGCGGGGGTCGGCAGGTAACGTCGAACCCGTCGCCGACGTTGAGAGCGTGGAGGCTGCCGGTCGGCGAGGGGGCAAGCGGGAGGTTGTAAGTGTTGGATCGCCGCATGGTGTTCAAGGCCGCGCTGGCCGCCGGGGCCACGGTCATCGTCGCCGCGTGTTCGGGGGAGGACAACGGAGGCAGCGGCGGCAACGGCGGACAGCCGTCCGCGCCACAGCCGCCGAAGGCGAAGATCACCGCCGTACCCGCCGTCGACGCCAAGGACGCACCCGTCGCGACGCCGGTTGTGGTGAAGGTCACCGAAGGGAAGCTCACCGAGGTTTCGCTCACCGGTGACGGTGGCAAGCAGGTCAAGGGCGAGCTCGCCAGCGACGGGCTGAGCTGGACCAGCGCCGAGCCGCTCGGCTACGGCAAGACCTACACCTACGCCGCGAAGGCCACCGGCAGCGACAACAAGGTCGCCGAGCTCAAGGGTGCCTTCACCACGCTGAAGCCGGCGAGCCAGAACCGGGCGACGCTCAACCCGATCGACGACGCCCAGGTCGGCGTCGCGATGCCGATCAGCGTCAAGTTCGACGCCCCGGTGAAGGACCGGGTCGCGGTCGAAAAGGCGCTCACCGTCAAGACCGACAAGCAGGTCGAGGGCGCGTGGGGCTGGCTGTCCGACACCCAGGTCGACTACCGGCCCAAGGAGTACTGGCCCGCCAACATCACGGTCAATGTCGAAGCGAAGCTGTACGGCGTCGACCTCGGCGGCGGTGTGTACGGGAAGTCCGACGTCACCACGAAGTTCAAGATCGGCCGCAACCAGGTCGTCAAGATCAACACCCCGGACCACCAGATGAACGTCTACCGCGACGGGGCCAAGGTCAAGAGCTACCCGTGCAGCAACGGGCTGGACTCCGACGTCGAGCGCAACACCCCGCTCGGCACCTACATCATCATGGAGAAGAAGGAACACGCCGTCTTCGACAACGCCCGCTACGGCTACACGAACGTCAACAAGAAGTGGGCGTGCCGGTTCTCCAACCACGGTGAGTTCATCCACGAGAACCAGGACAACGCGGCCGCGATCGGCAAGACCAACAACTCGCACGGCTGCGTGAACCTGCTCGACGCGGACGCCAAGGACTACTTCTCCTCGGCGCTGATCGGCGACCCGGTCGAGGTCACCGGCTCGAAGCTCGGGAAGCAGACGCAGTCCGACGTCAACGACTGGCTTTACGACTGGGGAACCTGGAAGTCCTTCTCGGCGGTCAAATAAGTGCGTACCGAAGTCATCGGCGCCGACGGCGCCAGAATCGGCCTGTCCGTCGGCGGCGCGCGGCACGCGCGGCCGCTCGTCCTCGTGCACGGCTGGGCGCAGTCGTCCCGCGTCTGGGCCTCGCAGTTCGCCGATCCCGATCTGACCGGGCAGTTCCGGCTCATCGCGATGGACCTGCGCGGCCACGGCGCGTCCGACACGCCCAAGCAGGGCTATGACGACCCGCGGGCGTGGGCCGACGACCTGGCCGCGGTGCTGGAGTTCGCCGGTCCGGACCCGATCGTGGTCGGCTGGTCCTACGGCGGGCTCGTCATCACGGACTACCTGCGGGTGCACGGTTCCGCACGCATCGGTGGCATCGTGCTCGCCGGGGCGCTCACCGAGATCGGCAAGGGCCACGAGGGCGGCCGGATCGGCGACGCGATGCGCGCGGCGATCCCGGCGGTGCTCTCGGAGGACCCGGACGTCGCGGTGCCCGCGCTGATCGAGTTCAGCAAGGCCATGGCGGCGAAACCGGTTCCCGGGCCGCTGGCGCAGGCCCTGCTCGGCAGCTTCCTGAGCGTGTCGCCGTCGGTGCGGTCCGCGATGTTCCGCCGCGACGTCGACAGCGCGGAGGTGCTGGCCGCGATCGACAAGCCCTGCCTCATCGTGCACGGGACGAACGACCGGGTGGTCGCCCCGGCGGCCGCGGAATACGCCGCCGGGAAGATTCCGGGGGCCGTTCTGCGTTGGTTCGTTGACGCGGGGCATCTGCCGTTCGTCGAGTCCGCGGAGGAGTTCAACTCCGTGCTTCGGCAGTTCTCCGGGGAATAGCCACAGCGCCGGTAGATACCACAGGAGTTGACCAGGTGAGCATCTCCCTGCAGGGGTTTCGTGCTGCGCCGCGCCGGATCGCGGTCATGTCCGTGCACACGTCTCCGCTGGAACAGCCCGGCACCGGCGACGCCGGCGGCATGAACGTCTACATCAGCCAGACCGCCACCGAGATGGCCCGCCGCGGGGTCGAGGTGGAGGTGTTCACCAGGGCCACCTCCTCGGACCAGCCGCCGCTGGCCGAGCTGGCGCCGGGGGTCACCGTGCGGCACGTCCCGGCGGGGCCGTTCGAACCGCTGGGCCGCGACGAGCTGCCCGCGCAGCTGTGCGCTTTCACCTCCGGTGTGCTGCGGGCCGAGGCGTTCCACGAACCCGGCTACTACGACCTCATCCACTCGCACTACTGGCTGTCCGGTCAGGTCGGCTGGCTCGCGCGGGACCGCTGGGGAGTCCCGCTCGTGCACACCGCGCACACGCTCGCGAAGGTCAAGAACGCCGCGCTGGCCGAGGGGGACACTCCGGAGCCGCGGACGCGGGTGATCGGCGAGGACCAGGTCGTCGCCGAGGCCGACCGGCTGGTGGCGAACACGCAGGTCGAGGCGCGTCAGCTGATCGAGCTGTACGACGCGCCGCAGGACATGGTGCACGCGGTGCCGCCCGGGGTGGACCTCGACCGTTTCACGCCGGGCTCGCAGCACGCGGCCCGTGCCGCGCTGGGGCTGCCGCAGGACGCCGTCGTGCTCGCCTTCGCCGGGCGCATCCAGCCGCTCAAGGCGCCGGACGTCCTTCTGCACGCGGCAGCGGAGCTGCTGCGGAAGCGGCCGGAGGTGGCGTCGCGGCTGATCGTGCTGATCGTCGGCGGGCCGTCGGGGACGGGTCTGGAGCAGCCACAGGCGCTGCGTGAGCTGGCCGTCTCGCTGGGGATCGAACGGCACGTCCGGTTCCTGCCACCGCAGCCGGGGCAGGCGCTGGCGAACGTCTTCCGCGCGGCCGACGTCGTCGCGGTGCCGAGCTACAACGAGTCGTTCGGGCTGGTGGCGCTGGAGGCACAGGCGTGCGGGACGCCGGTGGTGGCGGCCGAGGTCGGCGGGCTGCCGGTGGCCGTGCCGCACGGCGTGTCCGGGCTGCTGGTGCCCTCGCACGGCGCGCCGGAGTGGGCGGACGCGCTGGCGTCGGTCGCGTTGCGGCCGGGGCGCCGGGCGGAACTGGCGGCGAACGCGGTCACCCACGCGCGGCGGTTCTCCTGGCAGCGCACCACGGATTCGCTGCTGGACATCTATGCTCAGGCCACCACCGCGTTCCGGCGGGCGCTGGAACTACGTTCGGAGGTTGCCGTCTGATGCTCGACGCCGTCATCAAGTCCACTTTGGACGCCGCGGAGCTGAAGTACGACCGGCGTGGCCCCGGCAAGTACTTCGTGACACTGCCCGGCACCAAGAAGCTCCAGACGAACTGCTGGCTCGTCGAGGGTGACCACGCGGTCTCGGTGGAGGCCTTCGTCTGCCGCCGTCCCGATGAGTCGCATGAGGACGTTTATCGTTTTCTGTTGCAGCGCAACGCGAAGCTGTACGGTGTTCACTACACAGTGGACAGTATGGGCGACATCTATCTGGTCGGCCGGTTCGGTATCGGCACGGTCACCGAGTCCGAATTGGACAAGATTCTCGGCCAGGTCGTCGAGGCCGCCGACGGCGATTTCAACATCCTGCTGGAGATCGGATTCGCGACGTCGATCAAGCGCGAATGGGACTGGCGGGTCTCGCGGGGCGAATCGCTGGCGAACCTCCAGGCGTTCCGGCATCTGGTCGAGCCCGAAAAGCCGCACGAGCCGGGCTTGACCGACTCGTGACCCGGCGCGTGCAACCGCGCTGATCGTCCCGTTCGTCCTCCCGCCATGACTGGAGGGAGAACACGGATGCGGACTCGGTGGAGAGCGGCGCTCGCGGCGGCAGGCCTGGCGCTGGTGCTCGCGGGATGCACGAACGGGGCACAGGAAAGCGCGGCGCCGATGCGTGCCGACAGCGCGGGCTCGGGCAACTCCGCGCCGGCGGAGCAGGGCAAGGCGTCGCAGCCGGACAAGGGCAAGAGCGGGGCGCCGGTACCGGTCGGGCAGCCCGGCGTCAGCGACCGGAAGCTGGTGCGCACCGCGCGGCTCGAGCTGAGCACGCCGAAGGTGGCCGATGTCATCGGGCGGGCTCGCCAGGTCGCGCAGGCTTCCGGCGGCTACACCGGACAGGAGAGCAGCGGCGGTTCGCACGCAACGCTGAGCCTCGCCGTGCCCGCCGAGAAGCTCGACGGGGTGCTGGACGAACTGGCCGGGCTGGGGAAGACCGTCAAGCGCGAGCTGAACACCCAGGACGTCACCGAGCAGACCGTCGACGTCGAAGCCCGGCTCGCGACGCAGCGGGCGAGTGTCGAGCGGATGCGGGCGTTGCTGGCGAAGGCGACGTCGGTCACGGAGGTCTCGTCGGTCGAGACCGAGCTGACGCGTCGTGAGGCGGATCTGGAGTCCCTGGAGCAGCGGCGCAACTCGCTGGCGGGCAGCGTCGCGATGTCCACGATCACGCTGACGGTCTCCGAGGGCGCGCCGCCCCCGGCACCCGCGCCCGAGGCGCCGGGTGGTTTCCTCGGCGGCCTGGCAAGCGGCTGGCACGCGTTCCTGGTCTTCGGCGGCGGCCTGCTCACCGTCGTCGGCGCGATGGCCCCCTTCCTGCTAGTGCTGGGCGTCCCCGCCGTCGCGGTGCTCCTCTGGCTCCGCAAACGCCGTCAGGCGGCGAAGCCGATGGCGGCCGAGGCGGAGGCAACAAAGATGCCCACCGCGTAGGCGGGGCGACCACGCTGGGTCGGCAACCGGACGCACCGTGGGGGTGTGGGGGGTCGGCCCCCACAACGAAAAGGGACCGTGGGAG
>NZ_JBHYIQ010000119.1:7984-20733 GCF_042739895.1 Amycolatopsis sp. NPDC059021 | reverse complement strand
GCGCCGCCGCCCCCCCCCCCCCCCCCCCGGGCCCGGGGGGGCGGGGGGCCCCCCGCCCCCGGCCCCCCGGGGGGGGGGGGGGGGGGCGGCGCCCCCCCCCCCCCCCCAACGAAACGGGACGCCGGGAGGAAACCGCCAGGTTTCCGAACAGGAGGCAGCGGAACGGCTCGAGGGAGGGGGGAGTCGCGATCTCGAGCCGTCCCGCTGAAGTTCCCGCCTCTGTGGACCCGGTGACGAGGGGGATGCCAACGGGGCCTGGCGGGCCGCGGCTCGGCAGGGGGGAGACGAGCCGCGGTCGTACCCGACTCCGGCCGGGGAGTGCGTGGAATCCGGCCGAGTAGGACGTAGCCAAACCTTTCAGATGTCGACCAGTAATCACAAGACTACTGGTTACTCCGTTGGAGTGAATTTTTCTGCTGGGGATAACGGAGTGGAGTGCATTGCACCCTTTTTCGCTCTTGTTGGCAGTCGGACTTCTGGTCGGGTGAAGGTGTTACCAGCCGGTAACGCACTCTGTGTAGAACACCGTTCAACCTGGCCCGGCTACCCGGCCTCGCGGCGGGCGCGCCGGAGGGTTCTGGCAGGCTGTGGGCATGGCCGAACTTGGGACGCTGGTGCTGCTGCGACACGGGCAGAGCACGTGGAACGCGGAAAACCTGTTCACCGGCTGGGTCGATGTGCCGCTGTCGGAGCAGGGCGAGGGCGAGGCCCGCCAGGGCGGGCTGCTGCTGGCCGGCTCCGGGCTGCTCCCGGACGTCGTGCACACCTCGCTGCTGCGGCGCGCGATCTCGACCGCGAACATCGCGCTCGACGCCGCCGACCGGCACTGGATCCCGGTCAAGCGCGACTGGCGGCTCAACGAGCGGCACTACGGCGCGCTGCAGGGCAAGAACAAGAAGCAGACGCTCGACGAGTTCGGCGAGGAGCAGTTCATGCTCTGGCGCCGCTCGTACGACACCCCGCCGCCGGAGATCGACCCGTCGGACGAGTTCAGCCAGGCAGGCGACCCGCGTTACGCCGACCTCGGCGACGCGGCTCCGCTGACCGAGTGCCTCCAGGACGTCGTGGCCCGGCTGCTGCCGTACTGGGAGTCCGCGATCGTGCCGGACCTGCGGGCGGGCCGCACCGTGCTCGTCGCCGCGCACGGCAACTCGCTGCGCGCGCTGGTGAAGCACCTGGACGGCATCTCCGACGCGGACATCGCGGGCCTGAACATCCCGACCGGCATCCCGCTGCGCTACGACCTCACCGAGGATCTGAAGCCGGTCAAGCCGGGCGGCGAATACCTCGACCCGGACGCCGCCAAGGAGGCCGCGGCCGCCGTCGCCAACCAGGGCCGCTGACCCCGCTTCCCCGGAGGCACCGGGTGGGTATCCCCCGCCCTCTCCGGGGGGCGACCCCAGCAACAATCCTACCGCCGGGGTACGACAACCCCCGGAAAACGAGCCGCTGAGGCCCAAGTTGTCCACAACGGCCGAGTGCCTGTGGACAAGACCTCGAGAAGACTGTGAAGGACTCCTTACCGGCACTGAGTGCCGGTAAGGAGTCCTTCACGGCATCCGGCCCCTGAGCTGCGCGATGGCTCGTCCCGAACGACTCGGTGCGGACGTTGAACGTCGGGAACGGAGCGTTCGCGACATGGGTGCGGCGCCTGTTCGCGCAGCTCCGCGAAACCGTCGCCCGGCACCATCGGGTCACCGCCGCGCAGATCCGGCTGACGTGGACGCTGCACCGGTCACCGAACGTGCTGGCCATCCCCGGAACGGGGGATATCGACCATCTCCAACAGAATGTCGCGGCGGGTGGACTGAAGTTGTCCGAAGAGGACTTCGGTCTATCGAAGGTCTCGGCACGGCGTCCGAAACGTGAACGAGGCCTGACACCAGGGCGAACTTGTCGCCTGGAGGTGTCACGGTGCTCACGACAAGGCGTCCGGGACTAGGCCGGAAGCCCACTTCGATGCTTACGATTCCCCCGTGACCACGCCTGCTTCACTCGCACTGGCCATCGGCGCATTGGTGGTCGGCGTGGTTGTCGGCTTCCTCGCGGCCAAAATCCGCGCCCGGAGGGAGGAAGCCCGGCGCCCCGCCGGCCCCACCGTGGCCGAACTGCTGGCCCGGCTCATCCGCTCCTCGAACAACGGCGTCGTCGTGCTCAACAAGTTCGGCGACATGGTGCTGCACAACCCGCGCGCCTACGAGCTCGGCCTGGTGAAGGTCAACCAGGCCGACCCGCGTGCCCGCAAGGCCGCCGAGCAGGTCGTCGAGACCGACGAGCCGATGGAGATCGACCTTTCGCCGCTGGAAGCCCGTGGCCGCCAGCCCGAGGCGGTGCTCGGCCTGGTCCGCTCGCTGGGCGACGGATTCACCGTGGTCGAGGCCGTCGACCACTCCGAGGCGATCCGGCTCGAAGCGGTCCGCCGCGACTTCGTGGCGAACGTGAGTCACGAGCTCAAGACGCCGGTCGGCGCGATCGCGCTGCTCACCGAGGCCGTGCTCGACGCCGCCGAGGACACCGAGGAGGTCCGCCGCTTCGGCGGCAAGATACTGCGCGAGTCCACGCGCCTCGGCCAGCTCGTCACCGAGCTGATCGCGCTTTCGCGGCTGCAGGGCGCCGAGCGGCTGCCCGATCTGAACGTCGTGGAGGTCGACGCCGTCGTCCGCGAGGCGCTGGGCCGGGCCTCGATCTCCGCCGAATCCGCCGAGATCACCGTGACCACCGACGCGGCCAGCGGCCTGCTCGTCGAGGGCGACCGGACGCTGCTGGTCACCGCGTTGTCGAACCTGCTGGAGAACGCGGTCGCGTACTCCCAGCCCGGCAGCCCGGTGTCGATCAGCAGGCGGCTGCGCGACGGGGTGGTCGAGATCGCCGTCACCGACCGCGGCATCGGCATCGCCGAGGAGGACCAGCAGCGGGTGTTCGAGCGGTTCTACCGCGCGGACAAGGCCCGCTCGCGCGCCACCGGCGGCACCGGCCTCGGCCTGGCGATCGTCAAGCACGTGGCCGCCAACCACGGCGGCTCCGTGGGACTCTGGAGCCGCCCCGGCACCGGGTCCACCTTCACCCTGCGCATCCCGGCGCACGCGGGCGAACCCGCACCCGAACCCGGTCGTGCCGCGGTCCCGGCGGTACGGCAGGAGAAGACCCCCGAGCGGACACCCCGGCTCGTGGCCACAGGGCAGGACAGCCCGGATCATGGAGGAAACCTGTGACGAGGGTTCTCATCGTCGAGGACGAAGAGTCGTTCGCCGACCCGCTCGCCTTCCTGCTCCGCAAGGAGGGCTTCACCGCCGCCGTCGCGGGCACCGGCCAGCAGGCGCTGGAGGAGTTCGACCGCAACGGCGCCGACATCGTGCTGCTCGACCTCATGCTGCCCGGGATGAGCGGGACCGACGTGTGCAAGCAGCTGCGTCAGCGTTCCGCGGTCCCGGTGATCATGGTGACCGCGCGTGACAGCGAGATCGACAAGGTCGTCGGCCTGGAGCTGGGCGCCGACGACTACGTCACCAAGCCCTACTCCGCGCGGGAGCTGATCGCGCGGGTGCGCGCGGTGCTGCGCCGCGGCGGCGAGGGGGACACCGGCGACGCGCTGACCCCGCTGGTGCTCGCGGCCGGACCGGTGCGGATGGACGTCGAACGCCACGTCGTCACCGTGGACGGCGCCGAGGTCTCCTTGCCGCTCAAGGAGTTCGACCTGCTCGAGTACCTGCTGCGCAACGTCGGCCGGGTGCTCACCCGCGGTCAGCTCATCGACCGGGTGTGGGGCGCGGACTACGTCGGCGACACCAAGACGCTCGACGTCCACGTCAAGCGGTTGCGCTCGAAGATCGAGCCGGACCCGGGGTCGCCGAGGCACCTGGTCACGGTGCGCGGGCTGGGTTACAAGTTCGAGTCCTGACGGGCACCGGGACCGCACGAAAAGGCTGTGGTGTTGGTTACGATTTCGTGACCTGGCCGTGCGGCCGGTACGCTGGACCCTCGTGCGCCTAGGGGTACTCGACGTCGGTTCCAACACCGTCCATCTCCTCGTGGTCGACGCCCACCGTGGCGCCCACCCGACCCCCATGCATTCCGAAAAGTCGGTGCTGCGGCTCGCCGAGCAGATCACCCGTTCCGGCGACCTCAGCAGGCAGGGGGCCGACGAACTGGTCGGCGCGGTGGAATCGGCCAAGGCCGCCGCCGCGCGGCTCGGCTGCGAGGAGGTCATGGCCTTCGCCACGTCGGCGGTGCGTGAGGCCAGGAACTCCGCGAAGGTGCTGGCCAGGGTCGCCGAGCAGACCGGGGTCGAGCTCAAGGTCCTCTCCGGCGTCGACGAGGCGAGGCTGACGTTCCTCGCCGTCCGCCGGTGGTTCGGCTGGTCGGCGGGAAACCTGCTGGTCCTCGACATCGGCGGCGGTTCGCTGGAGGTCGCGATGGGCGTCGACGAGGAGCCCCAGCTCGCCGAATCCCTCCCGCTCGGCGCCGGCCGGATCACCAGGACCCGCTTCCAGCACGACCCGCCGAGCCGCTCGGAGCTCGTCGCGACGTCGGCCTGGCTCGAGGACCAGCTCGCCGGGCTCGCCAAGAAGGTCGCCAAATGGGGTGAACCCGACCGGGTCGTCGCGACGTCGAAGACGTTCCGCTCGCTGGCGCGGCTCACCGGAGCCGCCCCCTCGGCGAGCGGTCCCCGCGTCCGCCGTACCCTCACCGACACCGCACTGCGTCAGCTCCTCGCCTTCATTTCGCGGATGCCTTCGGGCGAGCTGGCGCACCTGGAAGGGGTCAGCGGAAGCCGCTCCCACCAGTTGGTGGCGGGGGCGCTGGTGGCGCAGGGCGCCATGCGAGCGCTTTCTCTCGGAGAACTCGAGATCTGCCCATGGGCTCTGCGAGAGGGTGTCATCCTGCGGCGGCTGGACCATTCCAACGGTGCGGACGACACTGGGGCCGGTCTTTCCCGGCGCTTCGGCGCGGGAGAAGACCGGTGACAGCAGCGGACTGGACTTCGCTGACGGAAAACGGGCACGGTGAAGAGGTGACGGAGATGCAGAGGACGGTGTTCAGCGCGCGCGGCGCCGCCGGCGACCCGTCGGGTACTGAGTTGTGCGGGACACCCGCACCCGGTCGGCCGGCACGAGCAGCTTTGCGATTTTCGCTCGCGTCGGCCTCCGCCTCACCCGGTGCCGTAAACCCCGAGCGCGCTTGGGACAGCACGGTATGACGGATCAGACCGGAGGCGACCAGCCGCAGAAGACCGTGGCCGAACTGCTCGCCGAACACGGCGGGCAGGTCGAGAGCTCACGGCGCCGCCGCAGGCGTGCCGCCGAGGACGACGACCTGGCTCCGGAACCCGGCGGACGGCGGAGAGCGAGCGCGGGCGACACCGCTCCGCAGGCCATCATCGACCGGGTCACGGCCGACGGCCCGCCGCCAGGGACCCCACCGGCCCCACCAGCCCCACCGGCCCCGCCCGCGGCACCCGCGTCGCGGCGTCGCCCGGCCGGGGACACCCCGCCCGCGCCGCGGCCGATGCCGCAGGAATCGCAGCCGCTGCCGCGGCCGAACGTGCAGCCGCCCGCGCCTCCCGCCCGGCCCGCCGCGCAGGAGTCCGGCCAGTTCGTCCGGCCGCAGGAGTCGGGTCAGTTCGTCCGCCCGCCCCAGGAGTCGGGTCAGTTCGCCCGGCCGCCGCAGGAATCCGGGCAGTTCGCGCGCCCGCAGGAGTCCGGCCAGATGCCGGTGCCGCCGCGCCGCCCGCCGCGTCCGCCCGCCACCCCGCCGGCGGCCGAAGAGACCCGTGAGCAGGTGCAGCCGGTCCGCCGGCGTCCCGGCCAGGCCCCGCCGCCGCCCACCGGCCCGCTGGCGGCCCGGTTGGACGGCCTCGACGGCGCGCCGGACGCCGACGCCCCGCCCGCGCCGGGCCCGATGGCGAGCGGCACCTTCGCCGCACCCGCACCCGAGAACGCGCCCCGGCGGCCGCGCCGGGCACCCGGGCGGCGGCAGGCCCCCAAGGCCGAGCCGCACACCGAGCAGTTCGCGGCCGTTCCCGACGAGGCCGAGCCCCCCGTGCCCCCGTCGGCCGACGTCCCGCCCGCGGGGCTGGCGGGCTGGCGCAAGCGGCGGCAGAAGGAACAGCTGGAGGACACCGAGGTCGGCGTCATGCCGGTCGTCCCGCCGGTGCCGCCGGCCGAGGCCGAACCCGAGCCGGAGCCGTACCCGGAGGCCGAGGGCTACCCGGCCCACGACGACTACGACGACGGCGGCCCGCCCACCATGGGCCATCCCGCGCCGATGCCGTTCGCGCCCGGCCGCGACGACGCGCCCGACAACCTCGACGAGTACGAGCGCGAGTTCGACGAGCCGTCCTACCCGGACGGCCCCGACTTCGACCGCGACGACTACGGCTACGAGCAGTCCGGCGAGTACGAGGACGAATACGACGAGGACGCCCCAGCCGCCGAGCCCGTCGCCGAAGCCGAGCCCGCCGGATCGCCGGGCAAGCAGTGGCTGGTGCTGGCGGGACAGCTCGCGCTCGGCGTGGTCGGGGGCGCCGGGGTCTGGCTGGGCTTCAACTGGCTGTGGGTCAACCTCGCCCCCGCCGCGCTGATCGGCGCGCTCGTGGTGATCGTCGGGCTGGTCTGGATCGTGCGGAAGATCCGCCGCGCCGAGGACCTGCAGACCACGGTCCTGGCGGTGCTGGTCGGCCTCGTCGTCACGGTGACACCCGCGGCACTACAGCTCGTATCCCGTTAGCCGAGGCAACTCCGGCACCTTCTCGACGTGGCCCGTGCGCGGCGTCACGGTGGCCGGTGCGGAGTGCCCGGTACGGCAGCGGGCAGGATGTGCGGCGTGAGCGAATCCTCGGCGCGTGTCCCCGTCGGACTGTCGACGGCCTCGGTATGGCCGCTCGGCGCCGGTGCCGCGTTCGAGCTGGCCGCGGACCTCGGCTTCGACGGCGTCGAGGTGATGGTGTGGGCCGATCAGGTCAGCCAGGACGTCTCGGCGTTGCGGCGCTGGTCGCGGCGCACCGGCGTGCCCGTGCTGTCGATCCACTCGCCGTCGCTGCTGATCACCCAGCGCGTCTGGTCGCCGGATCCGGAGGTGCGGTTGCGCCGGTCCGTGGACGCCGCGGCCGAGCTGGGGGCCCGCACCGTCGTGGTGCACCCGCCGTTCCGCTGGCAGCGCCGCTACGGCGACGCCTTCCCCGGGCTCGTCCGGGAGCTGGAGGACGCCAGCGGCATCGAGATCGCGGTCGAGAACATGTTCAAGGTGCGGCCGCCGGGTGGTTCGCGCAACGCGCGCGTGTCGGCTTTCCGCCCGTCCATCGATCCGACCGATGTCGGGTTCCGGCACTACACGCTGGACCTCTCGCACACCGCGGCGGCCAGGATGGACGCGCTGGCGCTCGCCGACCGGATGGGCGCCGGGCTCGGGCACGTCCACCTCGCCGACGGCACCGGGGTGCCGAAGGACGAGCATCTGGTGCCGGGACGTGGGAACCAGCCGTGCGCCGAACTGCTGGAGAAGCTCGTCAGCAGTGATTTCGCCGGTCAGATCGTGCTGGAGATCAACACCCGGCACGCGACCGGCGCCGCCCAGCGCGCCCGCGATCTCGCCGAAGCACTGCTGTTCGCGCGGCTGCACCTGGGCCAGTAGCAAGATCATCTTCGCCGGACACGATCACCAGGTACCTGCGTTTCCCCCTTGTGAACACGTAAAGTTCCGACCGTGAACCCGCTGCGCACGCTGCACCCCGCCGCCGGTACGGCCCCGCTTCCCCTGCTCGGCTCAGGGGGCCCGGGTTTCCGGGGGACCGGGACCGGCCGTTCGTGAGCACGACGGACAACGGCGGCGCGTCGCTCGAAGCCGCCTGCGCGATCCGCTCGATGGGGGACGGGACGTTCACCGCGGTCCTGCGCGCGGAATGGTCGATCGGATCCCATCCGCACGGTGGTTTCCTGCTCGCGCTGCTGGCCAGGACCGCGGTCGTCAGCCTGCACGAGCGCGGGGAGCCACCGGCCGAGCCCCTCGCGATCAGCGCCGAGTTCCTGCACGCGCCCGCGCTGGGCCCGGTGCTCCTGCGCACCGACCTGCGCAAGGTCGGCCGCCGCGCGACGGTGGTGGCCATCCGGCTGGAACAGCGCGGCCGCAGCTGCGTCGAGGCGCGGGTGACCACCGGGCGGCTGCCGATGCGGCGCCCGGAATGGTCCGACGTCCCGATGATGCCCGCCGAGCCGCCGCCGGGGTCGCCGTCGATCACCGGGGAGACGTCCGAGGGCGTGTTCGGCCTCGCCAAGGCGTGCGAGGTGCGGGTCGACCCGGCGACCGCGGGCTACCTGGCGGGCCGGGTGGGCGAGCCGCCACGCATGCGGCTGTGGGTGCGGCCGCGTCACGGCCTCGCCGACCCGTATTTCGCGCTGCTCGCCGGGGACGTCAATCCGCCGGTCGTGATCAATCTCGGCCGCGTGGGCTGGGCGCCGACCGTGCAGCTGACCGCGTTGCTGCGCACCCGCCCCGCGCCGGGCTGGCTGCGGGTGATCGTCGAGTCGCGCGCGGTGCACGAGGCCTGGTTCGACTCCGACGCGACGGTGGTGGACTCGCAGGGGCGGCTCGTCTGCCAGGCACGTCAGCTCGCGCTCGCCCCGGCACCGAGCCCCTGACGTCCGTTTGGCACGCTGAACGCATGACTGTGATCGCGGTACTGGGGGCGGGCAAGATCGGGGAGGCCCTGCTTTCGGGGCTGCTGCACGGCGGGCACCGGCCCGAGGACCTGCTCTTCACCGAGCGGTACCCGGCGCGGGCGGCCGAGCTGACCGAGCGCTACCGGGTCCGCGGCGTCGAGGTCGAGGAGGCCGCGAAGCAGGCGGATGTACTCGTCGTCGCCGTCAAACCGCAGGACATCGACCCGGTGCTGGCCGAGCTGGCGCCGCTGCTGGGCCCGGACTCGCTGGTGGTGTCGCTGTGCGCGGGCCTGCCGACCGCGCTGTACGAGGGGCGGCTGGCCGAGGGCGTGCCGGTGGTGCGGGTCATGCCGAACACGCCGATGCTGGTCGGCGAGGCGATGAGCGCCATCTCCGCCGGCAAGTACGCGACCCAGGAGCACCTCGCGCTGGTGAAGGACCTGCTCACGCACGTCGGCCAGGTCGTCGAGGTGCCGGAGGGGCAGCAGGACGCGGTGACCGCGTTGTCAGGCTCTGGACCGGCGTACTTCTTCTATCTGGTCGAAGCCATGATCGACGCGGGGATCCTGCTCGGCCTGCCGCGGACGCTCGCCGGGCAGCTGATCATCCAGTCCGCGGTGGGCGCGGCGAAGATGCTCGCCGAGTCCGACGAGCATCCGGTGCTGCTGCGCGAGGCCGTGACGTCCCCGGCGGGCACGACCATCAACGCCATCCGCGAGCTGGAGAAGCACGGTGTCCGCGCGGCGTTGCTGGCGGCCATCGAAGCCGCTCGTGATCGCTCCGTCGACCTGGGCAAAGCCCACGAAGGCTGAGGTCCGCACGCCATTCAGCCGAATGTGCGACTTCACAGCGTGACAGACGCCCTGGTAGTGCACCACCGCGAGTGCGAGATTGAACCCGGTCTGACGTCGCTTTAGCCCCACCTGTCCCGCTACCCTCGGGGGAGCACGTGCGTGTCGATACCACAGGTGGGGAAGCCTCGTGGCGCGACACGTGTCGAAGGACGCGGTAATCATGTCGCCGAACAAGAAGGAGGAGCTGCCTTCAGTCGGGCAGGTCCAGTTCCTGACGGTCGCCGAAGTGGCCACGCTGATGCGGGTCTCGAAGATGACCGTCTACCGCCTGGTGCATTCCGGGGAGCTGCCCGCGGTGCGGGTGGGCAAGTCGTTCCGGGTGCCGGAGAAGGCGGTGCACGAGTACCTCCAGGGTGCCTACTTCGACGTGGGCTGACCGGTCGCGGGCACGCACCACGTGCCCGCCGACCGGCCCGCGAACCCACACGGGTAACCTGGTAGACCGCTCGTGCCTGTGCGCTCCACGCGGTTGGACGCTGCGCCGGGCAGCGTGACCAACGACGAGGAAAGGAGCGCTCATGGGCTCTGTGATCAAGAAGCGCCGCAAGCGTATGTCCAAGAAGAAGCACCGCAAGCTGCTGCGCCGCACGCGCGTGCAGCGCAGGAAAGCCGGTAAGTGACCCGGTTCTTCCTCCGGTCGTGATGGTGGCCCGTCCAGCTTCTGGACGGGCCACGTCCATTTCCTGGGCCTTCTTCGGCCGCTCCGCCCATTCGAGTGAGGCGCGCGTCGCTTTTCGCACGATCGCGGTTAAGAGCATGTAAGACCTGGTAGGAGTGCCTCTGTTGGGCGGTAACATCGGTGGCGCGTCCGCGCGATGCTTCCAGTGAGTGCAGGTTCGCGCACCTTGGGTGATCATTCCGCCCGTCACCGCCCTACGCCGCAGGGAGTCTCATGCCGTCGAACATCGTGCTCGTCACCGGGGTGGCCGGAGAGCTCGGCGGGAAGCTGCTCGCCCGGCTCGGCAACAATCCCGAGTTCGAGCGGGTGATCGGCGTCGATACCGTGCCGCCGGGCAAGGCGGTGCTGCAGCGGATGGGGAACGCGGAGTTCGTCCGCGCGGACATCCGCAACCCGCTGATCGCGAAGGTCATCAGCACCGCGAAGGTCGACACCGTGGTGCACGCCTCCTGCACGGCGCATCCGGCCGGTCCCGGCCGCCGGACGGCGATCAAGGAAGTCAACGTCATCGGCACCATGCGCCTGCTGGCCGCGTGCCAGCGTTCACCGCGGGTGCGCAAGCTGGTGGTCAAGTCGACCGCAGCCGTTTACGGCGCGGGGGCACGCTCCCAGGCTGTGTTCACCGAGGACTCCGAGCTGATCCCGACGTCGTCGACCGGGTACGCGAAGGACGCCGTGGAGATGGAAGGCTACGTACGGGGCCTGGCCCGGCGCCGCCCCGACATCACCGTGACGCTCTGCCGGTTCGCGAACGTCATCGGTCCCGAGGTCGACACGGTCCTCTCGCGGTACTTCGCGCTGCCTGTGGTGCCGACGGTCTTCGGCTACGACGCGCGGCTTCAGCTGCTGCACGCGTCCGACGCACTGTCGGTGCTGGAGCGGGCGACGCTGGAGGACAAACCCGGCGTGTTCAACGTCGGTTCGGACGGCGTGCTGACGCTGTCGCAGGCGATCCGCCGGGCAGGGCGGGTCGAACTGCCGATGCCGCGCATGGTCGTGCCCTCGGTGGGCAAGGTGCTGCGCGGCGCCCGGGTTGTCGACTTCTCGGCCGACCAGGTCCGGCTGCTCAATTTCGGCAGGGTGGTCGACATCACGAAGCTCAAGAAGGAATTCGGGTACACGCCTCGCTGGAGCACGCGTGAGGCGTTCGACGACTACATCACCGGCCGCGGGCTACGGCCGGTGCTCGACGGCAGCAAGCTCGCCGGGCTCGCCGGCAAGGTGCTCGTCGCCGCCGCGACCGGTCAGGCGGCGCACCGGTGAGCCGGGCAACCGACTTCGAAGGCGAGGCGGACACCGTGAGCGGTGCCGAGGCACAGATCATTCCCCTGCACGGGCCCGGCCGGGAGAAGCAGGCCGCGGGGCCCACGTCCGATCCGGCCGCCGAGGCGGCCGGTGATCTGAGGGAGGCCGACGCGGCGAACCAGGACCAGGCGCGCCGGGAGGCCCCGGTGGTGGCCTTCCCCGGCAGTCCGGTGACACCGAGAACGCCGGAGGAACCCGACGGCGACCTTCTGCCCGCGTCGCTGCTGTCCGCGCTCGGTTTCCTGCGCGACCGGCTGACCGGCGACTACACCGTCGACGAGTTCGGCTTCGACGCGGACCTGACGGACGCGTTGTTCCTGCCGCCACTGCGCGCGCTGTACCAGAAGTGGTTCCGCGTCAGCACTTTCGGCGTCGAGAACCTGCCAGCCGACGGCGGCGCGCTGCTGGTGTGCAACCACTCCGGCACGGTGCCGCTGGACGCGCTGATGACCGCGGTGGCCGTGCACGACGAGACGCCGGACTCGCGGCACCTGCGCTGCCTCGGCGCGGACCTGGTGTTCCGGGTACCGCTGGTCGGCTCGTTCGCCCGCAAGTCCGGGCAGACACTGGCCTGCAACGAGGACGCGGAACGCTTGCTGCGCAAGGGAGAACTCGTCGGCGTCTGGCCCGAGGGCTTCAAGGGCATCGGGAAGCCGTTCTCCGCGCGGTACAAGCTGCAGCGGTTCGGCCGCGGCGGGTTCGTGTCCGCGGCGCTGCGGGCCGGGGTGCCGATCATCCCGGTGTCGGTCGTCGGTGCCGAGGAGATCTACCCGAAGATCGGCGACATCCGGCTGCTGGCCCGGCTGCTGGGCCTGCCGTACTTCCCGGTGACCCCGTTCTTCCCGTTGCTGGGCCCGCTCGGCGCGATCCCGCTGCCGACGAAGTGGAGCATCGAGTTCGGCGAGCCGATCCGGACCGACTCCTACGACGCGGACGCGGTGGACGACCCGATGCTGGTGTTCACGCTGACCGATCAGGTGCGCGAGTCGATCCAGCAGTCGCTGTACCGGCGGCTTTCGCAGCGGAAGAGCGTTTTCCGGGGCTGAGGTCTTCTGGTGGCTGCGCGTCCCGAACGACGCGTTTGAGCTGTGCGTCCCGAACGATGCGTTCGGGGGATACGTGTGTCCTGAACGACGCGTTCGAGAGCTGCGCGTGTCGCGAACGACGCGTTCGAGACGTGGAACAGGCCCCAACCCCCGGTGGGGTAACCCGCCCCGGCCCCACCCCCCCCCAGACAGGGTGGTATAAAAAAAAAGA
>NZ_JBHYIQ010000119.1:0-7974 GCF_042739895.1 Amycolatopsis sp. NPDC059021 | reverse complement strand
ACGCACGCCCCCCCGGGCGCCGGTCGCGGGGGGGGTGGCCCCGGGGGTTTTCGACCCTCCCCCGGCCCGCCCCGGGGGTTTGGTCACCCGCTCCAGGACCCGACCGGCCCCGTTCCCCGCGGTTGTCCACAGCCTCAGCCGATTGTGGACAACTCCGAGCCGCTCAGCTCGTTTTCGAGGTTCTGTCGCACCCCGGCGATAGACTGCTGGTGGGGCCGTCCCCCAGGGAGGGTGGGGGGATACCTATCAGAGGGAAACCCCGGCCCGGGTGGGGAAACGACCATTCCGGACGCCGAGTACCGCGAGCACTGGTGAAGTCCGGCCGGCCCCGTGGGCCGCGCAGGGGTCAGCGTTTGCGGTAGGCGAGTCCGGCCGCGACGGCGCCCGCCACCGCGCCGGCGCCCAGTACCGACGGGACACCGATCTTCGCGGCCTTCCGGCCGGTGCGGAAGTCGCGGATTTCCCAGCCGCGGGCGCGGGCGACGTCGCGCAGGCCGCCGTCGGGGTTGATCGCGACGGCGGTGCCGACCGTCGAGAGCATCGGGACGTCGTTCTGCGAATCCGAGTATGCCGTGCAGCGCTTGAGGTTCAGGCCCTCGCGGGAAGCCAGCGCACGCACCGCGTGCGCCTTCGCGCGGCCGTGCAGCATGTCGCCGACGAGCCGTCCTGTGTAGACACCGTCGCGGGTTTCGGCGACCGTGCCGAGTGCGCCGGTGAGCCCGAGCCGCCGGGCGATGATGCCGGCGAGTTCGATCGGCGTCGCGGTGACCAGCCACACGCGCTGCCCGGCGTCGAGGTGCATCTGCGCGAGCGCGCGCGTGCCGGACCAGATCTTGTCCGCCATCAGCTCGTCGTAGATCTCCTCGCTGATCGCGGTCAGCTCCTCCACCGTCCGACCGGCCACAAAGGACAGTGCGCGTTCGCGGTGGGTCTTGATGTCTTCCTTGTTCTCCCGTCCGCCGAGGCGGAATTTCACCTGGCCCCACAAGAAACCGGCGAGATCCGAGGTCGTGAAGAACTTTCGCGCGGCGAGCCCGCGGGCGAAGTAGAAGATCGACGCGCCCATCATCATCGTGTTGTCCACGTCGAAGAAGGCGGCCGCGGTGAGATCCGGCGGGGCGGGCGGCGCGGGCGGTTCGGCGACCTTCGTGGCAGCCTCGGCCGACGCCTCGCCCGCTAGCGCGGCGCGGCGTTCGAGCTCCTGGGTCTTGTCCTTGCTACGCCAAGCGGACACGCACACCGCCTCCAGGTCCAGCTACCGCCCAGGCGGCCCGGAACGTCCGGGATGCCTGAGCACAGCGTAGCGAGCGCTCACCTTCCCCGTCCGGGGTATGGCCTCCGTCACGGACCAACAGTTACGCGACGACAGTCACGCGGCGACCGTCACGGCACGACGATGGGCGGCAGGCCGGGCAACAGCGGCGGCAGCGAAATGCGCGGCGGCGGGGGCGAGGTCGGCGTCGGCAGCCGCGGCTGGGTCGGCGTCGGGATCGGCGGCGCGTACACCGGCGGCGGAGTCGTCCCGTGCGTCGGCGTGGGTGACAGCGGGGTCGGCGACGTCGGCTCCGAGCCGGGCGACACCACGAGTTGTGCCGGCGGCGTCGAGGTTTCCCCGGTGGCCGGTGGTGTGACCGGTTCCACGGGCGGCGGCACGACGCCGCCCGACGGGGACACCGGGAGTGTCGTGCACTCGCCGCGGGCCGGCAGCGCGCCCAGCTCGTCCGTCGAGCCGGTGGTGATCTGGTAGCAGCCGAGCCGCGCCACCAGATCCGTCGAGCGCTGCTGCACGCGGTCGAGCACGCCGCGCGCCTCGGTGAACGCGATCAGCACGTCCGCGGGGGCCTTGGTCTGCTGCGTGGCCAGCAGTGCCGACTGGTTCCTGGCCCACATCCGCAGATCGGCCAGCTGCTGCCGTCCCGCGTCGCCGATCGCGACCGTGGTCATGCCCGAGACCCCGGCACGCACCTCGGTGACGAAGTCGCCGAGCGTCCGCCGGTACACCTCGGCCTGCGTCGCCGGGGCCAGCTCGCCGAGCTCGGTGACCCGATGGCCGGCGAATTCGAGGTGCTTCTCGGCCTTGGCCCGGTCGCCGAACGCCAGCCCGAGCGATGCCGACTCGCCGACGCGCTTCACGCCGTACAGCGTGTCGCCCGGCAGGGCGTCCTTCGACAGCACCAGTCCGAGGCCCGCGAGAGTGAGGAACGCCGCGGCCGCGGCGGCCGCCAGATTGGCCAGGCGGACCCGGCGGCGCCCTGGCGCGTCGGCCGTCGCGGCCAGCCGTCCCGCGATCTCCGCGTGGATCCGCTGCCGCGTCTCCAGGTCCGGCGAACCGGTCTCGCCGAGCGCGCGCAACGCGCCGACGACGGCCAGCTCGTCGGCGAACTCGCCGCTCCGCCGCTCCGGCGAAGGTTCGAGCGCGCGGGCGAACCGCTCACGCTCGGCTCGCTCCCGCGACTGCCACCCGGGCACGCCCACGGTTCTTGCTCCGTCCCGCAACACCGGCCCCTGACTACCGGTCTGGCAGGAAAAACGATTCAGCGAGCGCGAGAGTTACGGATTCCGGGCAACGAGTGCGAAGTTACGAACTTCAGCGCAAACCGGTGGGCAGAAGTTGTGCCAGACGTCGTACCGCGCGGTGCTGGAGCGCCTTGATGGCCCCTTCGTTGCGGTTCATGATCTGCGCCGTCTCGGCCACCGACAGCCCCTGCAGGAACCGCAGGATGATGCACTCCCGCTGGTCGTCGCCCAGTTCCGCGACGCAGCGCAACAGCTCGGCGCGGGTCGCGTGGGCGATCGCCTGCTGCTCGGGCCCGGCGGGCACCGGGCTGCTCACGCCGGGGGTGTGCGTGGTGCCCGGCTCGGTGACCTCGTCGGTGACGACCTCGAGCCGGAACCGGCTGGACTTCACGTGGTCGAGCACCAGGTTGCGGGCGATGGTGACGAACCAGGCCCCGACGTCACGGCCCTGGTAGCTGACCGAGGTGATGCGGCGCAGCGCGCGCAGGAACGTCTCGCTCGTGACGTCCTCGGCGAGGTCGCGATCGCCCAGCCGGAACAGCACGTACCGGTAGACGACGTCGACGTACCGGTCGTAGAGCCGCCCGAACGCGGAGGTGTCGCCGTCCTGCGCGGCGCGCACCAGGTCCCACGCCTCGGCCTTGGCGGCTTCGGCGCGTTCGGTCTCGTCAGTGCTCACCGTGGTGTCTCCGGCTCGCCGGTTCAAGGGAACGGCTGCGCCGAGGACGCGCTCGGTGAACATCGCGACGGGCCGGTGGCCGGCGGCGGCGGTCGGCACGGTCATCGGGTGGCACCTCCGGCGTCTGCTCTGCCCCCGGTACCCCTGCTGACGACCCTGTTCCCGCGCACAGGAACACGCCGTCCCGCGTGCCCCACGACCCCGTGGGCAGGCAAGTTCGTCACGGCGACTCCCTCTGCTCGACCGTCGGGCGTGATCAACACCACCCGGCGACGCAGTGCAGCATACGTGTTGTTACCGCGAAGTAGGTAGGGGTATCGAGGTTGCGGAAATGCGACGAACGCCAGGGATCCCCGTGACGGGGGAGGAGATGACAAACTGGCAACGGCTTCCGACGAGGAAAGTGGGGTACGCGTGACCGTCGAGGACGTTGCGCCGGAGGGAGTAACCGCGCTGCTCGGAAAGGCCGCGGCGAGCTGGCCGGACGGCGTCGCGGTCCGGGACACCGACAGTGACGAGGTGTTCACCTGGGCACAGCTGGACGCCGCCGCGGCCACTCTGGCGGGGAAACTCGCCGAGGCCGGCGTCACGCCGGGTGACCGGGTCGCGCTGCGGCTGCCGACGTCCGCGGACTTCGTGATCGGTCTCTACGCGGCCCTGCGCGCGGGCGCCATCGTCGTCCCCATCTCCCCGCAGGCCCCGGCGCCGGAGCTGGGCAAACTGCTCGACCACAGCGGTGCGCTCGTCGTGATCCAGCGTGATTCCGGGGACGAACTGCCCGAGGACGTCGTGGCGCTGCCTCCACGGGCCGATGAGGCACCCGCCGAACCGGTCGACGTCGTGCGCGGCGGCGAGGACATCGCCGTCATCTCCTACACGTCCGGCACGACTGGGCCGCCGCGTGGCGTGATGCTCTCGCACCGCGCGCTGCTCGCGAACCTGGCGCAACTGCGTCAGGTCCAGGGGTCGCTCGAACACACCGACCGCGTGCTGATCACGATCCCGCTGTTCCATGTCTACGGTCTCGGTCCGGGCCTGCTGCAGGCCACAGCCGTCGGCGCGACCGCCGTGCTGTCCGAGCGGTTCGAGGCGGCCAGGACGCTCGAACTGTGCGCCGAACACCGCGTCACCTCCATCGCCGGGGTGCCGGTCATGTACGCGGAGTTCGCCGCGCTCGGTGCCGAAGCGCTGGGCCGCGGCCTGGCCACGGTCCGGCGGATGAACTCCGGTGCCGCACCGCTGCACCCGAAGGTGCTCACCGCGATCCGGCAGGCCACCGGCCTCGACGTCTACGAGGGCTACGGGCTCACCGAATGCGCGCCGGTGGTGACGTCCACGCTGGTCACCGGGTATCCGAAGCCGGGGTCGGTCGGTCGCCCGCTGCCCGGGATCGAGCTGCGGCTGGTGGACAGCGACGGCGACGCCCAGGAACCGCCGCTCGATCCGGACGACCCCGACGACGTCTTCGACAACGCCGGCGGCACCGGGCTGGTTTCGGTCCGCGGCGCGAACCTGTTCTCCGGGTACTGGCCGGACGGGGCGGCCGGGCCGGACGAGGACGGCTGGTACCGCACGGGCGACGTCGGTTATCTCGACAGCGAAGGCGATCTGCACCTGGTCGACCGGGCCAACGACCTGATCATCGTGAACGGCTTCAACGTCTTCCCACGCGAGGTCGAGGAGGTCATCGGGCAGCTTCCGGAGGTCGCCGAGGCGGCGGTCGTCGGGGTCGTCGACGAGCGCAGCGGCGAGGCGGTCAAGGCGTTCGTGGTGCCGCTGGACGGCGCGTCGCTGTCTGAGCAGCAGGTCGTCGAGCACTGCGCGGAGCGATTGGCGGGGTACAAGGTGCCGCACGCCGTCGAGTTCACCGACGCCCTACCGCATTCGGCCACCGGCAAGCTCCGGCGCCTGCGGCTGCGCTAGTGGCCTCTGAAGGCCACCTTCAGGGACTTGAGTTCCCTCAAGGTGGCCTTCGGAGACTTTCGGGGAGGATGGACTCATGGCGCATCAGGTCACGGTGATGACAAGGGTCGGGTGTCCGTCGTGTGTGACGGCGGAGGCCGAGGTCGAGCGCATCTGCGGGGAGCTCGGGGTGCCATGGGAGGCCGCCGACGTCGACACCGATCCGGAGTGGCGGGCCGAGTACGGCGACCGCGTCCCGGTGATCCTCGTCGACGGCGCCGAGCACGGGTACTGGAAGGTCGAGGAGGACCGGCTCCGCGCGGCGCTGGCATGACGTAAGAGCCCGGTAAGGGCCCGGACCCAAGCCGGATCCGCGTTCCGCGTCGAATATGGAGACGTGGAGGCTCAAGGGATTCGGGAAAAGCGGCTGTCGCTGCCGGTCGCCGCGCTGATCGGCGTGCTCGCGCTGGCCGCCGCGCTCGGTGTCGGACATCTGGTCGCGGGGTTCGTCGGCTACGCGGCTTCGCCGTTCGTTGCGGTGGCGACGTTCGTGATCGACCACAGTCCGCAGGGGATCGTGAAGTGGGCCGAACGCACGCTCGGCACGGCGGACAAGCTCGTCCTCAAGATCGGCCTCGGCGTCGTGCTGGTGTTGTTCGCGCTGGCCGCCGGACAGCTTTCGCGGCGCAAACCCCTGGCGGGACAGGTGCTCGTCGCGGTGCTCGGCGTCGCCGGGATCGCCGCGGTGTACGTCCGGAACGACCTCGGCCAGATCGCGCTGCTCGCCCCGGTGGCCGCGCTCGTGGCGGGGTTCGCCGCGTTCACCTGGCTGCACCGGCTCGCGCTGCCCGCCGAGCCGCGGTCCTACGACGGCGAATCGCGCCGGAAGTTCCTGGTCACCGGCGTCGGTGTCGCGGCGGGCGCGGGTGTCGCCGGACTGGGCGGACAGCTCCTCGGGACCAGCACGAACGCCGAAGGCTCGCGCGAGGCGATCGGTCCGCTCGTGCCGTCGCGCACCGCGCCGCCGATCCCGCCGGACGCCGACTTCGCCAAGCTCGGCACGCCGCCGTTCGTCACCCCGGCCGCCGACTTCTACCGCATCGACACCGCGCTGGTCGTCCCGCAACTGCGCAGTGAGAAGTGGCGTCTGCGCATCCACGGCATGGTCGACCGTGAGCTCACCTTGTCCTACTCCGACATCCGCTCGCGTCCGCTCGTCGAGCGGCTCGTGACGCTGACGTGCGTGTCGAACGAGGTCGGTGGCCCGCTGATTTCGACCGGCCGCTTCCTCGGCGTCGATCTCGCCGACCTGCTGCGCGAGGCGGGCGTGCGGCCGGGCGCGGAACAACTCGCCGCCACCAGCGCCGACGGCTGGACCTGCGGGACCCCGATCGGCGCGGCACTGGACCCGGAGCGCGGTGCGATGCTGGCGATCGGGCTGAACGGCGAGCCGCTGCCGGTCGAGCACGGCTTCCCGGCGCGGATCGTCATCCCCGGGCTGTACGGCTACGTCTCGGCGACCAAGTGGGTCACCGACCTCGAAGTGACGACCTGGAGCGCGCGTCAGGCCTACTGGCTCAACCGCGGCTGGGCCCGTGAGGCGCCGATCAAGACGGAATCCCGCATCGACACGCCCAGCGGGTTCGCGCGGGTGACCGCGGGGAAGGTGCGTGTCGCCGGGACCGCGTGGGCCCAGCACACCGGGATCGCGAAGGTCGAGGTGCGGCTGGACCAGGGGACGTGGCGGGAGACGACGCTTTCCGCCGAGGTCAGCAAGGACACCTGGCGCATGTGGTGGACCGAGCTCGACATCCCGCAGGGCTCGCACCAGGTCTTCGTCCGCGCCACCGACCGATCCGGCTACACGCAGACCGAGGCGCGCGCCGACCCGGTCCCGGACGGCGCGACCGGGTGGCATTCGGTGACACTGGACGCACGCTGACCACCCCTTCCACGGTTCGGACTGGGTACTCCGCTATAAAAACCTTGGGTGGCGACCCGGCACAGCTCCGGGTGACGAGACAGTCTTGTCGTGGCGTTCCCGGACCGAACAGGGAGTGATCGTTGTGGTGAAGCTTCGCGGCGTCGCCGGAGCCGGCATCGCGGCCGTGGCCGTGCTGGCCCTGACGGCCTGCAACCCGGACGACGCGGCGTACAGCGGCAAGGCCGAGCAGTACAAGTCCGCGACGCCGCCCGCCCCCGCGCCCGCCTCGGCGCCGGTGAGCACGGTGTCGACGCCGGCTCCCGGCGAGGGCGGCTCCGGTGGCTCTGCTGTTTTCGGCTCCGCGTGCGAGTCGCTGCCGCACGGCAGTGAGGCGGGCAGCGTCACCGCGATGGGGCAGCAGACGGTCGCCGCCGCTGCCGCGGCGAACCCGCTGCTGACCAAGCTTTCGGCCGCGATCAGGAACGCGAACCTGACGGACTCGCTGAACAACGCGCCCGCGGTGACCGTGTTCGCGCCGTCCGACGACGCGGTCAAGGCGTACGGCGAGACGAAGTTCAGCCAGCTGAAGGGCACCGAGCTGACGTCGCTGCTGAACTTCCACGTCATCGGCAAGCGCCTCGACGCCAAGGGCCTCGAAGCCGCGAAGACGTCTCCGACGCTCGCCACCGATGGCGGTCAGCTGACGTTCTCGGGCACCGGGAACCAGCTGACCGTGAACGGCGCGAAGATCCTGTGCGGGAACATCGCGACCAAGAACGCGACCGTGTTCGTGATCGACAAGGTCCTCGCGCCCGCCAGCGGCAGCTGAGGTCTCTCTGCTCGAAGGTCCGTGAAGGCCTCCTTCACAGCGCTCAACGCTGTGAAGGAGGCCTTCACGGCTTTGATGGGGTTTCTGCGGGGCGCGGCGTGTGTAGAGGGTGGCCCCAGGTGC
>NZ_JBHYIQ010000118.1:0-28211 GCF_042739895.1 Amycolatopsis sp. NPDC059021 | reverse complement strand
CTCCTTCACAGCGCTCGACGCTGTGAAGGAGGCCTTCACGGAACCTCAGGCGATCAGCTGAACGCCTTGGCGATCAGCGCCTTCTGCTCGACCTCGTGCACCTTGGACGAACCGGCCGACGGCGCCGCCATCGGACGACGCGCGGCGACCTCGAGGCCGGCGAACTTCTCCGGGAACTTCCGCGGCAGGTTGAGCCCGAAGAACGGCCACGCGCCCTGGTTTTCCGGCTCTTCCTGAACCCACATGAGCTTCGCGCCGGCGTAGCGCTCGATCGCGGCGAGAAGCTTCTTCTTCGGCAGCGGGTAGTACTGCTCGATCCGCACGATCGCGACGTCGTCGGCACCGCGCTTGGCGCGCTCCGCGACGAGCTCCCAGTACAGCTTCCCGGAGGTCAGCAGCACCTTGCGGATCTTGCCGGGGTCGGCGGCCGTGTCGTCGATGACCGACATGAACTTCGACTGGTCGGTGAAGTCCGCCACCGCCGACGTCGCGGCCTTGTTGCGCAGCATCGACTTCGGGGTGAAGACGATCAGCGGCCGCTGGATGCCGTCGAGGGCGTGCCGGCGCAACAGGTGGAAGTAGTTCGCCGGGGTCGACGGCACCGCGACGGTCATCGAGTTCTCCGCGCACAGCGAGAGGAACCGTTCGATGCGGCCGGAGGTGTGGTCCGGACCCTGGCCCTCGTGGCCGTGCGGCAGCAGCAGCACGACGTCGGAGCGCTGGCCCCACTTGGCCTCGCCGGAGGAGATGTACTCGTCGATGACGGTCTGCGCGCCGTTGACGAAGTCACCGAACTGGGCTTCCCACGCCACGAGCGCCTCGGAGTTGGCCACCGAGTAGCCGTACTCGAAGCCGACGGCCGCGTACTCCGACAGCGCCGAGTCGTAGATCATCACCCGGCCCTGGCCCTCGGCCAGGTTCTGCAGCGGCGCGTACTCCTTGCCCGTCTTGCGGTCGATGAACACCGAGTGCCGCTGGGTGAAGGTGCCGCGCCGCGAGTCCTGACCGGACAGCCGCACGAGACGGCCTTCCAGCGCCAGCGACCCGAACGCGAGCAGCTCGCCGAAGGCCCAGTCGATGTCGCCCTCGCGGGACATCTTGTGGCGGCGCTCCATGACCGGCTTGACGCGCGGGTGCGGGGTGAAGCCCTCGGGCACGTTGACGAACGCGTCGCCGATGCGCTCGATGGTCTCCTTGCTGACCGCCGTCGGCACCTTCGCGGGCACCTGCTGCTCGTCCTCGACCGAGGGGCTGGCCTTCGGCGGGTGCTTCTCCAGCTCGCGGACCTCGTTGAAGACGTGCTCCAGCTGGCTGGAGAAGTCGCGCAGCGCGGCCTCGGCCTCCTCGACGGAGATGTCGCCGCGGCCGATCAGCGATTCGGTGTAGGTCTTCCGCACCGAGCGCTTGGTGTCGATGATGTCGTACATCGCCGGCTGCGTCATCGACGGGTCGTCGCCCTCGTTGTGCCCGCGGCGGCGGTAGCAGATGAGGTCGATGACGACGTCCTTGTGGAACGCCTGCCGGTAGTCGACCGCCAGCTTGGCCACCCAGTGCGCGGCCTCCGGGTCGTCGCCGTTCACGTGGAAGATCGGCGAGCCGATCATCTTCGCGACGTCGGTGGCGTACTGGCTGGAGCGCGAGTGCTCCGGCGCGGTGGTGAAGCCGACCTGGTTGTTGACGATGACGTGCACGGTGCCGCCGGTGCGGTAGCCGCGCAGCAGCGCCAGGTTCAGGGTCTCGGCCACGACGCCCTGGCCGGCGAAGGCCGCGTCGCCGTGCATCAGCACCGGCAGCACGGTGTAGCCCTCGCCGCCCTTGTCGAGGATGTCCTGCTTGGCGCGGACGATGCCCTCCAAGACCGGGTCGACGGTCTCCAAGTGCGATGGGTTCGCGGTCAGCGACACCTTGGTCTCGCCGTCGCCGAACATCCGGAAGTACTTGCCTTCGGCACCGAGGTGGTACTTGACGTCGCCGGAGCCGTGCGCCTGGCCGGGGTCGAGGTTGCCCTCGAACTCCTGGAAGATCTGGCTGATCGGCTTGCCGACGATGTTGGCCAGCACGTTCAGGCGGCCGCGGTGCGGCATGCCGATGACGACCTCGTCGAGCTCGTGTTCGGCGGCCTTGTCCAGCAGCGTGTCGAGCAGCGGGATCGCGGTCTCGCCGCCTTCGAGCGAGAACCGCTTCTGGCCGACGTACTTGGTCTGCAGGAACGTCTCGAACGCCTCAGCGGCGTTGAGCTTCGAGAGCACGTACTTCTGGACCGCGGGGTCCGGCTTCTCGTGCGGGATCTCGACGCGCTCCTGGATCCAGCGGCGCTCCTCGGGGTCGAGGATGTGCGTGTACTCGATGCCGACGGTGCGGCAGTAGGAGTTGCGCAGCACGCCGAGGATGTCGCGCAGCTTCATCCGCTCCTGGCCGGCGAATCCGCCGACCGGGAACTCGCGGTCCAGGTCCCACAGGGTGAGGCCGTGGGAGAGGACGTCGAGGTCGGCGTGGCTGCGCTGCCGGTAGTTCAGCGGGTCGGTGTCGGCCATCAGGTGACCGCGGATGCGGAACGCGTCGATCAGCTCGATGACCCGCGCGGTCTTGTCGACCGGGCCGTCCGGGATGTCGGCGACCCAGCGGATCGGCTCGTACGGCAGCCGCAGCGAGGTGAAGACGTCGTCGTAGAAGCCGTCCTCGCCGAGCAGCAGCTGGTGGATGCGCTTGAGGAACTCGCCGGACTCCGCGCCCTGGATGATGCGGTGGTCATAGGTCGAGGTCAGCGTCATGATCTTGCTGATGCCGAGGTCGACCAGTGTCTTCTCGCTGGTGCCCTCGAACGCGGCGGGGTACTGCATGGCGCCGACGCCGATGATCGCGCCCTGACCGGCCTGTAGGCGCGGCACCGAGTGGTTGGTGCCGATGCCGCCGGGGTTGGTCAGCGAGATCGTGGTGCCCGCGAAGTCGTCGGCGGTCAGCTTGTTGTTGCGCGCCTTCTTGACGATGTCCTCGTAGGCCTGCCAGAACTGCAGGAACGTCATGTCCTCGCAGCCCTTGATCGACGCCACGACCAGGGTGCGGGAGTTGTCCTTGCCCTTCATGTCGATCGCGAGGCCGAAGTTGACGTGCTCCGGCGTGACCGCGAACGGCTTCCCGTCGATCAGCTGGTAGTGCCGGTTCATGTTCGGGAAGCTCTTCAGCGCCCGCACCATCGCGTAGCCGATGAGGTGGGTGAACGAGATCTTCCCGCCGCGCGTGCGCTTGAGGTGGTTGTTGATGACGATGCGGTTGTCGGCCATCAGCTTCGCCGGGACGGCGCGCACGCTGGTCGCGGTCGGCACGGACAGCGAGGCGTCCATGTTCTTCGCGATCGCGGCGGCGGCGCCGCGCAGCGGCTTCGACTCGGGCTCGCTCTGCGTCGCGGGCTTCGCGGCGGGCTTGGCCGCGGGCGCTGCCTTGGCGGCGGGCGCGGGCTTGGCTGCCGGCTTCGGGGCCGCGGGCGCCGGGGCGGCGGCCTGCTTGGCGGCGGATTCGGCGTTCTGCACGGCCTTGGTCGTTGGCGGAGTGGGCTGCCCGTTCGTGGTGCTCGCGGCCTGCGCGTCGGCGGTCTGGCGGGCCGTGTCGGCCTTCGCCTGTGCCGTCTGGGTCGGCTTGAAATCCGCGAAGAAGTCGTGCCAGGCGGCATCGACTGAGGAGGGGTCTGCGAGGAACTGGTCGTACATCTCTTCGACCAGCCACTCGTTGGGGCCGAATTGTGACGCAGGGCTGCTGCTGGACACGGCTTGGGCTCGCCTCTATCCGTCTCGATCTTGAATCGGGGTGATGCGCCTACCAGGCTAACCCCCTCGATAACAGACGTGTGATCGAACTGGCCTGTGTGAGGCGTGGCGCACTAGGGCGTCGGTCACTGTCTCGATCACTGACTCGATACAGATCGTGGTACGCGCGGCTTGCCTGGGTGCGGGGAACCGGGGGAAGGTCACTTCCGTCAGTACCGGGGAGCAGGAAGGGGCCGAGGGTGGCTGATCTGTCGGACGTCGAACGCATGGTCGACGACTGGGAGCGGGACGCGGTCGGGAAGTCGCAGCGCTTCCAGGCGATGCAGGAGCAGGTGGAGCAGATCTCGCTCACCGGCACGGTGGCGGGCGGCGCGATCAGCGTCACGGTGGGTCACAACGGCTTGCCCACCGCGATCAAGATGACCGACGGTGTCCGCTCGATGAGCCCCGACGAGATCGCCGCCAACGTCATGAAGGCGATCCAGAAGGCCCAGTCGCAGTACCCGCAGAAGATGCGGGAGATCCTCGCCGAGACCGTGGGTGACGACGACGCGGCGCGGCACATCGCGGAGACCGCCGAGCGGAACTTCCCGGACGCGCCGGAGGAGGACCCGGAGCCCTCGCTGCCCGAGGAGCCCCGCCGCCGGCTGTACGAGACGGACGAGGAGCCTCCGCCGCCCGCGGCGCCGCGCACCCCGCCGCCCGCGCCCAAGCCACCCGCCGCGCCCCGCCGTCCCGCTCCGCCGGACGACGACGAGGACTTCGGCGACCAGAGTTTCCTGCGACGCGACTGAGGGGGAGTAGGTCATGCCAGACGGAGGTTTCAAGGTCCTCGGCGAGGAACTGGGGACGCACGAGGGCAAGGTGCGGGGTTTCGCCGACCGGATGAAGACCGTGGTCGACGCCGCGCAGCAGGTCACCATGGACAACAGCGCGTACGGCGTCATCTGCCAGCCGTTCGCGTTGCTGCTGGACCCGTTCGAGCAGATGGGCGTGCGGGCGCTGCAGCAGGCCTCGGACTCGATCAACGGCACCGCGGACAAGGTCAAGGACGCGGCGGACGCCTATCGCAAACAGGACGAGGCGTCGGTCGACGCGATCAAGAAGGCCGGTCCGAAGGGCGCTTGACGCATCACCGGGTGATGGGGGTTCGAAGTGGACGGTAATCCGCTGGTCGCACAGGCGCAGTCGCAGACGACCGGGGTGACCGGGATCGGGATCCTGGAGTCGGCGAACGATCTGGCCAATGGGGTCAAGGACGGTTCGTGGGTCGAGGCCGGGCTCGGGGGGCTCGGCGTCGGTCTCGAGGTGCTGTCCCTGGTGACGGACCCGATCGGGACGCTGGCGCAGTACGGCGTTTCGTGGCTGATCGAGCACGTCAAGCCGTTGAAGGACTGCCTGGACTGGCTGGCGGGGAATCCGCCGGTGATCCAGTCCTTTTCGGACACTTGGGCGAACGTGTCCAAAGAGGTCAACGCGATCGCGGGCGATCTCGCGAACGAGGCCAAGGGCGGTACGGCGGGCTGGGACGGTTCGGCCGCCGAGGCGTATCGCGGTGAGGTCGCCGAGCAGACGGACGCGCTGGCCGGTGCGGCGTCGCTCTGCGACGGCATTTCGACCGGTGTGATGGTCATGGGTCAGGTGGTCGCGGCGGTGCGGGAGACCGTGCGGGACCTGATCGGGACGCTGGTCGGGAAGCTGATCTCGTGGGCGCTGGAGGAGGCGTGCACGCTCGGGTTCGCGACTCCGGCAGTCGCGGTGCAGGCGACGACGGCGATCACGAACACGATCAACAAGGTTTCGACGTTGATCCGCAAGCTGATCAAGACGATTTCGAATGTGGGCCCGAAGGTCCGCAAGATCGTCGAGAAGCTGGGCGAGATCATCGAGAAGCTGTCCAAACTGGCCAAACGGCTGGGGAAGCGCGGTGAGCACACGAGCGCGTCCGCCGCGCGCAAGGCCGAGCATGCCGCTGACGACGTCCACGTGCCGAAGGAGCACACGTCTCCGTCGAGTGCGCATGACACACCTGACGGAAAGACCTCGCCGTCCTCGTCGAAAGGTGGAGACACCTCTCCGTCCAAATCGGACGGCGCGGACGGGAGTGCCCACAGCGATGGGCATGCCGGTGGTCCGGACGGCGACCGGGCCGCGGCACCCGGCCAGAGCGGGGGTTCGTCCCGGCCCAAGGTGGACGATTCGGTGCGCTCGTACGAGCGGAACGAAGTGTGGGCGAATGACGCCTACGACGCCATTCGCAATTCCGACGACGTGGCCGACGTGGCGCACAATCTGCGCGACGCGCCGCGTCTCGACGGCAGTCGCGGGTTTTCCCACGAAGAGGTCGAGACGATCAAGAATCACGTTTTCCACGACCGGCATCCACTCGACGACGGCGCCGGCGGTGTGGTGCACGAGCGTTTCGAAGCCAACCCCGACATGGCGGAAGCATGGCTCCGGCTGCGGGCGGGCCGTCACCAGGAAGCGGATCTCGCCCTGCTGGAACACGAACTCGCCGAAAACCGTTACTGGCAGGGCAATCCCAACGCCGTCTATTGGGAAGCGCACCGGCACGCGAACAGCGTTTCCAACTGGGAGAGCCGGATACCCCCGGCGACGAACGAGAGCTATGATGAACCGTGGAGGTGATTTTCGTTGGCGATTCTGGTGAATCTCCGAAAAGTCGAGGACGACGATCGGGTCGCGCGCTATTGGTTCCAGTCGGCGAGCGGCCCCCGCCGGGTGCTGGTCTTCGACCGGACCACGGAGAAAGTGTGGCCGGAGGACGAGAACCGTGACGCGATCTTCCGTGCCGCGGCGATGAAACTGTCCAAGGTCTGGCTGGAGAAGAACGAATTACCGGAGCTGCTCGTCCATCAGGCGTGAGCGGTACGGCGTTCCGGCCGGTTTCGCGGTTCTGTCCGGTGGGCATCCGGTGCCCGCCGCTGGGGTGAAGGGGACGCACGGTGGACGGTAATCCGCTGGTCGCGCAGGCGCAGTCGCAGACGACCGGGGTGACCGGGATCGGTGTGCTGGAGTCGGCGAACGATCTCGCGAACGGGGTGAAGGACGGTTCGTGGGTCGAGGCCGGGCTCGGCGGTGTCGGCGTCGGGCTGGAGGTCCTTTCCCTCGTCACCGATCCGATCGGGACGCTGGCGCAGTACGGCGTCTCATGGCTTATCGAGCACGTGAAGCCGTTGAAGGACTGCCTGGACTGGCTGGCGGGGAATCCGCCGGTGATCCAGTCCTTTTCGGACACGTGGGCGAATGTGTCCAAAGAGGTCAACGCGATCGCCGGGGATCTGGCCAACGAGGCCAAAGGCGGCACCGCGGGCTGGAACGGCGAAGGCGCCGACGCCTACCGTGGTGAGGTCGCGGAGCAGACGGACGCGCTGGCCGGTGCCGCGTCGTTGTGCGACGGGATCTCCACCGGTGTGATGGTGATGGGCCAGGTCGTGGCCGCGGTGCGGGAGACCGTGCGGGACCTGATCGCGACATTGGTCGGCAAGCTCATCTCCTGGGCGCTGGAAGAGGCATGCACACTGGGCTTCGCGACGCCGGTGGTGGCGGCTCAGGCGACGACGGCGATCACGAACACGATCAACAAGGTCTCCACGCTGATCCGGAAGCTGATCAAGACGATCTCCAACGTGGGCCCGAAGGTCCGCAAGATCGTCGAGAAGCTGGGCGAGATCATCGAGAAGCTGTCCAAACTCGCCAAACGGCTGGGCAAGGGCGGCGGGCACACCGGGTCGTCGGCGGCCCGCAAGGCCGAGCACGCCGCCGACGACGTCCACGTGCCCAAGGAACACACGACGTCGTCGAGCGCTCACGACACCACGTCACCGTCGTCCGCGAAGGGCGCCGAACATCCGGACACCAGCACCTCACCGTCCAAAACAGACGGATCGAGCGCCGACGGCGGATCGCACCCATCGTCCACAGCGGACGGTGGATCGTCCCGCGGAACCGGCGAAAACGGCCCGAACCGGCCGCGCGACCCGCGCGAGAGCGACACCCCGCTGGAGCGACGGGTCTGTGAGAACGACCCGATCGACGTGTCGAGCGGGGAGATGGTCCTCGGGCAGACCGACGTCGAACTGGCCGCGGTGCTGCCGCTCGTGCTTCGCCGCGTCCACGTTTCCTCCTACCGCGCGGGGCTTTCCTTCGGTCGTTCCTGGGCTTCGACCGTGGACCAGCGGCTCGAGTTCGACGCGCAGGGCGTGGTGTTCCTCGCCGACGACGGGATGCGGCTCGTGTATCCGGCGCCCGAACCCCACGGCGAGGTCTTTCCTCGAACGGGGCCGCGCTGGCCGCTGGCGGTCACCGAGGACGGCTACACGATCCGGCGGCGCGACACGGGGGTCACCCTGCGTTTCGCCGGAAGCGAGTCGTCGCGGTCGTTCCTGACGGCGATGGTCGACCGGTCCGGCAACCGGATCGACTTCGACCGGCCGGACGGCGTGCTGACGCGGATCCGTCATTCGGGCGGTTATCAGGTGAACGTCACGGCCGAGGCCGGCCGGGTCACCGGGCTGCGGCTGGCCGCCGCGTCCGGTCCGGACGTCCTCCTGGCCACCTACCGTTACGACGGGCCGGGCGATCTCGTCGCCGTGGGCAACTCGTCGGGCAGGGCGCAGGCGTTCACGTATGACCGCGAAGGCCGGATCACACAGTGGACCGACCGGAACGGCGAGTGGTACCGGTACTTCTACGACGCGCAGGGCCGCTGTGTCGCCAACCAGGGATCCGGCGGCTTCCTCAACGGCACGTTCACCTACGATCCGGCGGGCCGGAGTACCCGGTTCACCGACGCGCTCGGGCACAGCACGGTCTACGAGTTCGACGCCGCGGGCAACGTCACCCTGCGGGTCGATCCGCTGGGCAGGGCGACCCGCCAGGCCTGGAGCGCGGACGGGCTGCTCCTGTCCAGGACGGACCCGCTGGGGAACACCACGAGGTACCGCTACGACAGCGCGGGCAATCTGCTCGCGCTGACGCGGCCGGACGGCACCGAGGCCAGTGCCGAGTACAACGACCTCGGCAGGCCGGTGACCACTGTGGACCCGGACGGCGCGGTGTGGCACCGGGAGTACGACGAAGCCGGCCGTGTCGTCACCGTCGTCGATCCGATGGGTGCCAGGACGAGGTGCGAGTACGACGAAAAGGGCCAGCTGGCGGCGGTCACCGACGCGCTCGGCCGGACTCGCCGGACCGAGACCGACGCCGCGGGCCTGCCGGTCGTCGAGATCGCGGCCGACGGCTCGGTCTACCGGTACGGCCGCGACCAGTTCGGCAGAGTCACCACGATCACCGACCCGATGGGCGGGGTCACACGGCTGTCCTGGACGGTCGAGGGCAAACTGCTGAGCCAGACCGCACCCGACGGAAGTGTGCGGCGGTGGCGTTACGACGGCGAGGGCAACCGGATCGCGTCGATCGACCCGGAAGGCCGGGTCAGCGCTGTCGAGACCACCCACTTCGACCTGCCCGCCGCCGAAATCCGCCCGGACGGCACCCGGCTGACCTTCGGCTACGATCCGCTGCTGCGCCTGACCTCGGTCACCAATCCCGACGGCATGACCTGGCGCTACGAGTACGACGCCGCCGGGCAGTTGGTCGAAGAGACCGACTTCATGGGCCGTCGTGTCCAGTACGTCCACGACGCGGCCGGGAATCTGGTGCAGCGGACCAACGGCGCCGGCGAGGTGGTCCGGTTCGAACGTGACGTACTCGGCAGGCTCGTCCGGCGCAGCCACGGCGAGGTCGTGGAGAGTTTCGAATACGACGCCGCGGGCCGGATGTCGAGTGCGCGCAACGCGCACGCCGAACTCGTGTTCACCCGGGACGCGCGGGGCAGGGTGCTTCGGGAGTCCGTCAACGGGCGGGCGGTGGAGTCGGTGTACGACCCGCTCGGCCGCCGGACGGTGCGCCGGACGCCCACGGGCGCCGAAACCCGCTGGGAATACGGGGCCGGTGCGCAGCCGGTCAAGGCGCGGCTGGGTGAGCGGACGCTGAGTTTCGGCTACGACGCGGCGGGCAGGGAGACCGAACGGCTGCTCGACACGGGCACCATCCTCGCGCAGGCGTGGGACGCGAACCACCGGCTCGTCGGCCAGACCGTGTCCGCGGTCATCACCGGGCCGTCCGGGACCGCCGGGCGCGCGCAGCTCGTCCAGCAGCGGGGGTACGAATACGCCAGGGACGGGCGGCTGACCGCCGTCCGGGATCACCTCCTCGGTGACCGGGTCTTCGAACTCGACCAGGTCGCCCGGATCACCGGCGTCCAGGGCACCGGCTGGTCCGAGCGGTACTCTTACGACACCTCGGGCAACATCGCTTCGGCCGAGTGGCCGGGTTCCGCCGCGGCGCACGAGGTCGCCGGTGTGCTCGTGAAACGCGCGGGGAACATCCGGTACCAGTACGACAGCCAAGGCCGGGTGGTGTGCCGCACCCGGGAACGTCTTTCCGCGAAGAACGAGGTCTGGCGCTACGAATGGGACGCCGACGACAAGCTGAGCGGCGTCGTGACCCCGGACGGCACGCGGTGGCGGTACCGCTACGACCCGCTGGGCAGGCGGATCGCGAAGCTCCGGCTCGCGGCGGACGGCGAGATCGCCGAGCGTGTCGACTTCACCTGGGACGGCATGACGCTGGCCGAGCAGGTGCGCGACGACGCGTATGCCACGACGTGGAACTGGGAGCCGGGAAGCTTCCGCGCGCTGAGCCAGACCGAACGTGTCCGCGGTGGCGAACGCGGGCAGGACTGGGTGGACGAGGCGTTCTACTCCATCGTCACCGACCTCGTCGGTACGCCGTCCGAACTCGTGGACACGACGGGAACCGTGGTCTGGCGATGCCAGGCGAACCTGTGGGGCCAGGAGATCGCGCCGGCGACCGACGGTGCCCGGACGCCGCTGCGGTTTCCCGGCCAGTACTTCGACCCCGAGACCGGGTTGAGCTACAACAACTTCCGGCACTACGACCCGGAAACCGGCCGGTACACCTCGAACGACCCGCTGGGGATCGCGGGATCCCCGCACCCGCAGGCGTACGTGCCCAATCCCACGGCGGCCATCGACCCGATGGGGCTCACCCCGTGCAAGACCTACTACAGCGTGCAGGACCCAGCGGACGCCGAGCGGCTGCTGAACAACGGCGGTGAGCCGTGGCCGTCCGGTTTCGACCACGGCACGTCACGCGACGAGTTCGGTCCCGGCCTCTATACCTGGGAGACCAGGGAGCAGGCCGAACGCTATCTGGAACGGGTCAATGCCCGCGGCGGTAACGCGGAGATCCTGGAGCACCACATCTCGGGTGAGGACTTCGACCGGCTCCGCTCCGCGGATCTGACCACTATGGACGATGACACCGCGACCGCCATCTGGAACTCGGAAGGCAGGCACGGCTACGACCACGTCCGGCGTAACACCGGGAACTTCGGACCGGAGAACTACTTCTCCAGCAGCGTCTATCACCTTTTGCAGACAAGGAGACCCACATGACGGCCGAGGCCGTGGGAGAACACCGGTTGCGGCGCCAGCAGGGCGGGCGTGGTTACTTCGGGCACGCGAAGGTCCGCCTCGTCCGCCGCGAGGCGGGAAGCCCGGCGGTGGTCTGGGCAGTCCCGGCCGACGACCGCGCGTCCGTGCAGCCGGGCACGGACGCCGAATTCGTGGACGCCGCGATCGCCGGCGCCGAGGACGGCCTCCGGCTCCTGGCGGATCCGGACCGCGCGGTACGGCTGGAACAGGTGCTGATGAACCTCGCCGACATCGACGCCACCGCGACCCGGGCGGCGGCCACCCTCGCGGTGTTGAACGCCGCCGGGGCGGACGATCGGTACGTCAGCACCTTCGACGGTGGCTGGCAGGTCGTGCCCGCCTAGCGTATGTCCACTGTGGACCGTATCCAAGTCGGCTTCTTCAAGGAAAACACCTTGGAACTGGCCCCGCAGACTCCCTTCGCGACGCTCAACCCGGATCCGCCGCGTCTTGCCTGTCGCGAACGCTCCGTTCGGGACGATCAGCGTCGCCAACGGAGCGTTCAGGACACCAACTCGGGCGATCGAGTGGCGGGCTCGCCGGTCAGGCCAGGGACCAGAGGTGGGCGTAGTGGCCGCCGGCGGCCAGCAGTTCGGCGTGGGTGCCTTGTTCGATGACGCGGCCGTGGTCGAGCACGATGATGCGGTCGGCGCGGGCGGCGGTGGCCAGGCGGTGTGCGACGACGAAGGTAGTGCGGCGCCGGGTCAGCTGGTCGGTGGCACGCAGGACGGCCGATTCGGTGGCCGGGTCCAGCGCCGCGGTGGCCTCGTCGAGCAGCAGGATGTCCGGCTCGACGAGTTCGGCGCGGGCGAGGGCGACGAGCTGACGCTGCCCCGCGGACAGGGAACGGCCGCGTTCCCCGACCGGCTGCCGGAAGCCCGCCGGAAGCGCGGCGACGCCGTCCAGCGCGCCGACGGCGCGGACGGCCGCCTCCACCTCGGCGTCGGTGGCGGACGGGCGGCCGTAGCGGACGTTGTCGGCGACCGTGCCGGAGAACAGATGCGCCTCCTGGGGGACGACACCCATCCGGCCGCGCAGCCCGGACAGATCGTACTCGCGGACGTCGGTGCCGTCGATGCGGACTTCGCCGCCGGTGACGTCGTAGTAGCGCGCGATCAGCTTCACCGCCGTGGACTTCCCGGCGCCGGTCGCGCCGACCAGCGCGACGGTCTCGCCCGCGGCGACGTCGAGCGAGAGGTCCGCCAGCGCGAGGTTTTCGCTTGCGGTGTAAGCGAAATCGACATCCTTGAAGCTGACCTCGCCGCGCAGCCGGTCCGGGACCGCGACCGGGTGCTCGGCCGCGGGGACCGAGGTCGGCGTGCGCAACAGGTCACCGATGCGGTTCAGCCCCACCCGCGCCTGCTGGTACCCGTCGAACACCGAGGACAGCTGCTGGATCGGCGAGAAGAACTGTTCGAGATAGAGCAGGAAGGCGACCAGCACACCCGCGGACAGCACCCCGCTCGCCACCCGGTTCGCGCCGACGACCAGGACCGTGGTCATCGCCAGATCGGACAGGAACGCCACCAGCGGGAAGTACGTGGCGATGTAGGCCTGCGCGCGTAACCGTGAGCTCCGGTAGTCCCAGCTGCGTTCGGCGAACGCGGCCGCGGACCGCTCCTCGCGGGTGTAGGCCTGGGCGACGCGCAGGCCGCTGACGTTCTCCTGCATGTCGGCGTTGACCACGCTGACGCGTTCGCGCGCCTCGTTGTACGCCCGCGAGGCCAGCTTGCGGAAGATCACCGTGGCGACGATCAGGATGGGCAGCACGGCCAGCGCGTACGCGGCGAGGGTCGCGTCGATCACCAGCAGTGCCACCGAAATCCCGGCCAGTGTCAAGGCGGAGACGACCGCCGTCGCGACGCCGGTCTGCAGGAACGTCGAGAGCGCGTCGACGTCGGTGGTCATCCGGGTCATGATCTTCCCGGCGAGTTCGCGCTCGTAGTAGTCGAGGCCGAGCCGTTGCAGATGCGCGTAACTGCGCACCCGCAGGCTGTACAGCACCGTCTCGCCGACGCGCGCGGTGAGCCGGGTCTGCACGTGGATGACCAGCCAGTCGGCGGCGATCACCAGCGCGCCGATCCCGGCCAGCAGCCACACCACCCAGGCCACACCCGGCCGCACACCGTGGTCGACACCCTGCTGGTACAGCGCGGGCAACGCGACCGAGGCCAGCGCGTCGGCCGCGACGAGGCCGATCACCACGGTCAGCGGCCAGCGCACCGGGCGCAGCAGGCGGCCGAGCCGGAAGCCGGGGTCGGGCGCCGTGATGTCCACATCGGACAGTCGAGGCCGGTCGTTCGCCGGTGGCAGGGCGCGGACGCCGTCGAGCAGTTCCTGGGTCGGGGGAAGGGCCAGCGCCGCGCCGTCCCCGCGACCGCCGACGAAGCCACTTCCGGCCGCGCCGGCCGAACTGCGTTCCCGTGCCGCGTCGGCCAGATCGTCGACCTCGTCGCGGGATTCGTCACTCGGCCACAGTTCCGGGGTGATCCCGGACGGCCCGCGGTCCAGGTTTTCGCACCGGCACTTCTCCTCGACGTCGTCACCCGGGCCGGCCACCAGTTCGCGGAACAGCGCGCAGCGGTCTAGAAGTTCGGCCTCGGTGCCGACGTCGACGACCCGGCCCGCGTCCAGCACGGCGATCCGGTCGGCGAGCGCCAGGGTGGACCGCCGGTGCGCGATCAGCAGTGTCGTCCGGCTCGCGGTCACCGAGCGCAGCGTCTCGTGGATCGCGGCCTCGGTCACCGTGTCGATCGCCGAGGTCGCGTCGTCGAGGACGAGCACGCGCGGATCGGTCATGAGCGCCCTGGCCAGCCCGAGCCGCTGCCGCTGCCCGCCGGACAACGTCAGCCCGCGTTCCCCGACCTGGGTGTCGTACCCCTCGGGCAGCGCCCGGATGAACTCGTCCGCCTCGGCCGCCCGCGCCGCCGCGACGATCTCCGCCTCGCTCGCGTCCGGTCTGCCGTAGGCGATGTTCTCGCGCACCGACGAGGAGAAGAGAAACGCTTCTTCGAACACCACGCCGATCGACTGGCGCAGGTCCTTCAGCCGGAGATCCCGGACGTCGATCCCGCCGATCTCGGCCGTGCCCGCGTGGACGTCGTAGAACCGGGGCAGCAGCAGGGAAATCGTCGACTTCCCGGACCCCGCCGTGCCGACCAGCGCCAGTGTCTCTCCCGGTCTTGCCTCCAGGGACAACCCGTCGAGCACCGGCTCGCTGCGGGTGTACCCGAACCGGACGCCGTCGAGCCGGATCCCGAGCGGGCCTTCGGGCAACGGGAGTGCATCCGCGCGCTCCCGGACCTCGGGCTGCGCGTCGATCAGTTCGTACACCCGCTCCGCGCCCGCGCGGGTCAGCTGTGCCTGCACCACGAACGACGAGAGCATCCGCGCCGGGCCGATCAGCGTGGCCAGATACGTCGCGAAGGCGAGGAACGTGCCGAGGCTGATGGTGCCGTTCATCGCCAGGATCCCGCCGAACGCGAGCACGGCGACCTGGCCTGCGGCCGGCAGCGCGGACGTCGTCGCCGTCGGGACCGCGGCCAGCTTCGCCGCGCGAAGGCGCTCGGCGAACAAGGTCCGCGCGGTGCGCCGCAGCCGGGAGACCTCGCGGCCTTCCTGCCCGAAACCCTTGACCACGCGGACACCGGAAACCGTTTCCTCGACGTGCTGGGCGACATCGGCGGCGCGTTGCTGCGCGGACCAGGTGGCCGGGAAGAGCCGTTTCCTGCTGCGGGCCACCACGATCGCGACCGCGGGCCCGACCACGAGCGCGATGAGCGTCAGCACCGGCGACATCCACAGCATCGCGCCGAGCGCGAGCAACGAGAAGATCACCGAGCCGGTGGAAATGGGGAACTGCATGAGCAGCGCGGTCACCAGCTGCAGATCGGTGATGGCGCGGGAGGCGACCTGCCCGGTGCGCAGCGAGTCCTGCTTGCCGCCGTCGAGCCGGGAGATGGCGCCGAACACCCGGCGCCGCAGATCGTGCTGGACGTCGAGGGCCAGCCTGCCGCCGACATACCGGCGGGCGAACGCGCTGGCGAAGTTCAGCAGCTGCAGCACGACCAGCACCGCCGCGAGCGTGCCGAGCCGCCCCGTGTGCCCGGCGACCGCGTCGTCCACCGCGGCCCGCACGAGCAGCGGGCTCGCGGCCTGCAGGCCGACGCCGAAGATCGCCGCGCACAACGAGAGCACGACGAGGGCGCGGTGCTCCCAGCAGGCAGCGGCGATCCGGCGGGCCCAGCCCGGCTGCCGGCCCGCCGTCTCAGCCGCTGGGAGCCCTTGCCGGGCGCGGGTCGAGGTGGTGGTCACCTCTCCCACATTAAGCGCCACCCCCGACAAGATCTGCCGGTTGACCCTCCGGACGTACCGAAGGCCACCTCGAGGGACGTGAATTCCCTCGAGATGGCCTTCAGTGGCTTGGTGGCTCAGGTGATGTCGCGGCGCTGGTTCCCGGCCCAGCCCGCGGCGAAGAACACCATCGTCCACGCGAAGAAGATCAACGCCGAGGCCCACCACGAGAACACACCGGGCGCGCCGGCGGCGAGCTGGAGGCCCAGCTGCGACCAGTGGTCGACGCCGTCGGGCAGATTCAGCGTGTTGATCCCGAAGGCGTTCGCCGCGATCCCGCCGACGATCCCGTTCGCGGTGCCGTTCGGCAGGATCCCGCCGAGGACGTCGGTGACGCCCCACATCGAGACCACCAGGACGTTCTCCACGATCAGGAACCACACGAGCAGCAGCACCACGGCGAGCGTGACGTTGCGCAGCACCGCGCCGAACCCGATGCCGAACAGCATCACCAGCACCGACGCCAGCACGGTCCCGCCCAGCGCGGCCAGCCACTGCGGCCCGCTCGGCAACCGCCCGGAGTCCACGCTGAGCACCGTCGCCAGCGCGGACACGCCGAAGCTCACGAGCCCGTAGAGCACGCCCCACATGATGTAGGTGAGCATCTTCGCGGACAGCGCGGTCAGCCGGTTCGGCGCGGTCAGGAACGTCGTCGTGATCGTCTTGCTGCGGTACTCGCCCGCGAGCGCGAACACCCCGAACAACGCCGGGACGATCTGCGCGATGTTGACGCCGTGCGCGATCGCGAGCATGCCCACCGGCAGCGCGTCCGCGTTCAGGCCGACCGACGCGGCGATCTCCCGCGCCGTGCCGCGCCCGATGTAGGAGGCGAAGTTGTTGGTGATCCGGCCCCAGACGAACGTCAGGCCGAACGACACCACCACCAGCGGGATGAGCAGCACCCACCAGGTGTTGAGCGTCAGCGTCTTGCGGAACTCCGCCTTGATCAGGTTCCCCATCAGCGCTGGCCTCCCCAGCCGTCGTGCTGCCCCTGCTGCTGTTGCGGCTGCGGCTGTTGTGCCTGCTGCTGCGGCGGCTGCCCCGGCTGATACCCCGGCGGCGGCCCCTGCTGCTGATACCCGGGCGGTGGCCCGTAACCCGGCGGAGGCTGCTGCTGGAACTGCTGCTGCGGCGGCCCGTACCCCGGCGGCGGCCCCTGGGCGAACCCGGGCGCACCCGCGTACTGACCCTGGGTGAGCTGGAAGAACAGCCGCTCCAGATCGGCGGTCTCCTCCTGCATCCCGTACACCGCGATCCCGGCCTTCGCCGCCAGGTCACCGATCTGCTGCACCGACGACCCGCTCACCGCGACCCGGCCGTCCGGCATCGGCGTCACCTGCGTGATCCCGTTCTCCTGCAAGGCTTTCGCCAGCCCCGCCGCGTCGGCAGGCTGCACAAGCACCCGCGACTGCTGGCTCTTGCGCAGCTGATCGAGCGAACCGTAATACCGCGTCATGCCCTGGCTGATGATGACGACCTGATCGATCGTCTGCTCGACCTCGTTGAGCAGGTGACTCGACACCAGCACCGTCCGGCCCTGCTGCGCGTACCCCCGCAGGAAGTTCCGCAGCCACAGGATGCCCTCCGGATCGAGCCCGTTCGTCGGCTCGTCGAGCACCAGCACCTGCGGGTCGCCCAGCAACGCCGTCGCGAGCGCGAGCCGCTGCCGCATGCCGAGCGAGAACCCGCCCGCCTTCCGGTCCGCCGCCGCGGCCAGCCCCACCAGCCCGAGCACCTCGTCGGCACGCTGATCCGGGACCCCGATCGCGGCCGCGTACACCCGCAGATGGTTCCGCGCGGTCCGGCTCGGGTGGAAACCCTCGTTCTCCAGCACCGAACCGACCACTCTCGCCGGATTGCCCAGCTGATCGTGCGGGCGGCCGTTGATCGTCGCCACCCCCGTCGTCGGCGTGACCAGCCCCAGCAGCATCCGCAACGTCGTCGTCTTGCCCGCGCCGTTCGGGCCGAGGAAGCCCGTCACCGAGCCCGGCTCGACCGTGAAGCTCAGGTTCTGCACCGCGTTGACCGGGCCGAACTGCTTGCCGAGGTTCTGCACCACTATCCGGCCGCTGCCGTCGTGCATACCGTCCCCTTTTTGTCACCCGAGGTTGAATCGGGCGCCATCCTGCCTCACCCGGGCCGAACGTGCGTGCGGAACGCCCCGAACCGGGCCCCGGCGACCTTCGTCACGTTCGCCCGCGGTGCGGCCGGCGTAGCTCTCCGTGGCCGAAACCCCCGATTTCCGGCTGATGAAGACGTACTTGCCGTGAGCTACACAACGAAATCGGCAGATTGTGCACCCCCGGTGCAGCGAACTCGGCGCGCATTACCTAGACTGGAACACGGCGGCCCGCTCCCAGTGACCCCCAGGCTGGTCGAGCGGGTCCGCCCTTATCTTGTTCGCGCTTCGCGCTCCCGGGGTCCTCGTACTACCCGGGGGGCCGAGCCCCCCGGACCCCCACGGTGCGGCAACTCTCGACCCAGCGTGGTTCCTTTGGCATCGGCTTCGGGCCTGGCGGCCCTTGCCTTCGGCGTCGGCCTGGCCGTGGTGTCGCTCTCGACCTAGCGTGGTCCGTGTTGGCCTTGCCTGGGCCTGTGGTCACTCTCGAACCAGCGTAGTCGCTTCGGGCGTGGGGCTGGTTTCGAGCAAAAGAGTGAGGGCCCCTCGGGTGTGGCTTGAGGGGCCCTCAGCGGGGAAAGGGTCAGGGTCAGGCGAGGATGGTGGCCAGGTCGGTGTGGGGGAGGGCGTGGGCCACGGCGACGGGTTCGTTGGTGAGGTGGCCGTCGTGGGTGTTCAGGCCCTTGGCGAGGGCGGCATCGGCGCGCAGGGCCTGCTGCCAGCCGTGGTCCGCGAGCTGCACCGCGTAGGGCAGCGTCACGTTCGTCAGCGCGTAGGTCGAGGTCCGCGGCACCGCACCGGGCATGTTCGCGACGCAGTAGAAGACCGACTCGTGCACCTGGTAAGTCGGGTCGTCGTGCGTGGTCGGCCGCGAGTCGGCGAAGCAGCCACCCTGGTCGATCGCGATGTCCACCAGCACACTGCCCGGCCGCATCCGCGCCACGAGGTCGTTCGACACCAGCTTCGGCGCCTTCGCGCCCGGCACCAGCACCGCGCCGACGACCAGGTCGGCCTGCAGCACCGACTCCTCGATCGACAGCCGGTTCGACGTCACGGTCCGGATCCGGCCCCCGAAGTCGTTGTCGATCTGCCGCAGCCGGTCCACGTTCGTGTCCAGGATCTCCACATCCGAGCCGAGGCCCAGCGCGACGCGCGCGGCGTTGAGGCCCGCGACACCGCCGCCGATCACGACGACCCGCGCCGGGTGCACACCCGGGACACCGCCCGGCAGCACCCCGCGGCCACCGCTCGGCTTCATCAGCGCGAACGCGCCGACCTGCGGAGCCAGCCTGCCCGCGACCTCCGACATCGGGGCCAGCAGCGGCAGCGCGCCGTTCGGCTTCTGCACCGTCTCGTAGGCGATCGCGGTGACGCCAGAGGACAGCAGCGCGTCGGTCAGCGGCCGGTCCGCGGCGATGTGCAGGTAGGTGAACAGCACCTGGCCCGAGCGCAGGCGCGGGTACTCCTCGGCGATCGGCTCCTTAACCTTGAGGACGAGCTCGCCCTCGGCCCACACCTCGTCGGCGGTGGCCAGGATCTTCGCGCCGGCGGACACGTACTCCTCGTCGGAGATGGACGAGCCTACGCCCGCCCCGGTCTCGACGAACACGTCGTGGCCGTGGGTGACCAGCTCGTGCACACCCGCGGGGGTGAGCGCGACCCGGTACTCGTGCCGCTTGATCTCACGGGGAACGGCGATACGCACTGCTGCCTCCTGAGGCGGGTTCTGCGTGTGCAAGTCGTGGTGCCACTCACGGTGATGTACCCGGACGGCGGTGTCATCATGCTCGGAGAACAAAGTTCAGCGGAAAACCTGGTGCCACGGGAACAGTGTTCTTGACCTCGAGTTCGGTCGAGGTTGCACGCTGTGTGCCTGCTGATCTTGTGAGGGAAGGGTGTTCATGCGCGCGGTGTGGCTACGAGAGTTCGGCGGGCCCGAGGTGCTCGTCCCGGGGGAGGCACCCGATCCGGTGGCGGGGCCCGGCCAGGTCCTGATCGAGGTGGCGTTCGTCAACGTCACCTTCGTGGAGACGCAGTTCCGGGCCACGGGCGCCGGCCCGTATCGCGCGGAACTGCCGATGATCCCCGGCAACGGGGTCGGCGGGGTGATCAGCGCGGCCGGGTCCGATGTGGACTCCGCGCTGATCGGCAGGCGCGTGGTGACCTCGACCGGGGGTTCCGGGGGCTACGCGCAGCGGGTGGCGGTGGACGCGGCGACGGTGTTCGCGGTGCCGGACGAGCTGGACACCGACGTCGCGGTCGCGCTGCTGGCCGACGGCAGGACCGCGACCGGTCTCGTCCACGCCACCCGCGTCGCGCCGGGGGAGCGGGTGCTGGTCGAGGCCGCGGCGGGCGGGGTGGGGAGCCTGCTCGTCCAGCTCGCGAAGGCGGCGGGGGCCGAGGTCGTCGGCGTGGCGGGCGGGGCGGAGAAGGTCGCGCGGGTACGGGAACTCGGCGCCGATCTCGCGGTCGACTACCGCGAGCCGGGCTGGGCGGAGCGGGTGGGCGCGGTGGACGTCGTCTTCGACGGGGTCGGCGGGGAGGTCGGCACCACGGCGTTCGGACTGCTGGCAGGCGGCGGCCGGATGGCGATGTACGGGCTCGCCAGCGGGACGTGGGCCGAAGTGTCCGAAGAGGACGCTCGGGCGCGCGGGGTGACGCTGGTGCGGTCGATCGGCGGGCCGGAGGAGATGCGGACGTTCACCGAATCGGCGCTCGCCGAGGCGGCGCTGGGCAGGCTCGCCCCGGTGATCGGGCAGCGGTTCCCGCTCGACCGCGCCGCCGACGCGCACACCGCGATCCAGACGCGCGGGACCGTCGGCAAGACCCTGCTGGTGGCGTGATGGACGTCGGGATCACTTTCACCGGGCGGGCTTTCGGGCCCGAGGGCGTCGGCGACGTCGTGGCGGACGCTCGGTTCGCCGAGGCGGTCGGGCTCGAGTCGGTCTGGGTCGGGGACCACCTCATCGCGGCGGGCAGGCCGATGCTGGACAGCATGACGGTCCTGACGACCGCGGCGGCCGCCACGAACCGGCTGAAGATCGGTTACGGGGTCATGATCCTCGCGCTGCGGCCGGTGGCGTGGGTGGCGAAGCAGATCGCCACCCAGCAACTGCTGACCGGGGGCCGGGTCCTGCTCGGGGTCGGCGCGGGCGGGAACATCCACGGCGACGCGGGGTGGCGTGCCGTCGGCAAGGACTACGCGCGACGTGGCGCGCTGACCGACGCGGCGCTGGCGGTGCTGCCGGACCTCATCGCGGGCCGTGAGTCCACAGTGGATGGTGAGCCGGTGCGCCTCGAGCCCGGTGCCGAGGTGCCGCCGATCCTGGTCGGTGGCGGCGGGGCGGCGCTACGGCGGGCCGCGCAGTACGGCGACGCCTGGTATCCGGCCATTTCCACCACGTCCGGGATCGCGGCGGAGCTGCCGAGGCTGGCCGAACTCGCCGAGCGGTTCGGGCGGCCGGTGCCGAGCGTGACGGTGGGCGTCAGTCTCGGGCTCGGCGCGTTGCCTGCTTCCGTGATCGACCGGCAGGTGCGCGGGCTGGCCGACTACGGACTGTCCGAAGCCGACGCTCGAGCCGCGATCGTGACCGGGACACCGGCGGCAGCCGCCGAGGTGTTCGCCGAACTCCGCGCGATCGGCGTTTCGCGGATCGTCGGGATGCCGTTCGGCGGGGACTGGCGGAAACAGGCGGAACTGCTCGCCGAGGCCGCGCGGCTCGTCTGATGGCGGACTTCGACGTCGACGCCTTCCTCGCCCAGCCGCTGACCGCGCGGGTCGCCACGGACGGCCCGACGGTGCGGCCGGCCTGGTACCTGTGGGAGGACGGGGCGTTCTGGATTCTCAGCGGCCCGTGGTCGCGGCTGCCGGAGCGGGTGCGGACGTCGCCCCGTCTCGCGCTCACGGTGGACGTCTGCGACCTCGGCACGGGACTGGTGCGGCAGGTCCTCGCGCGGGGCGCCGCGTCGATGGTGCCGTTCGACGTCCCGCGCGGGCGCCGCAAGCTCGTGCGCTACCTCGGGGCGGACGAGCGGCGGTGGGACCCGCGGTTCCGGGCGTACCTGCACGACGACCCCGCGGAGCGCGGCACGGTGTGGGTGCGGATGGTGCCGGGGTGGGTGAGGGCGCGGGATCTTAGCTATCGGGTCTGACTTTTCGTGCCTGCCGAAGAGGAGCAAGGGACCTTTGCTCTCGCTTTGTTGCGCACAGCGCTGCTTCGACGGCACGAACGGTCCACTCGCACCGCACGACCGGAAGATCCGTGCCCCGCGAACGGAATCCGGAACACGCGCCGATTACCCGGACCAGGGGGGTGCGCAGGGGGCCGTGGGGGCCTCCCCGAGGGACTCTGGCTCCCTCAGGGAGGCCCCCACGGACAGGCGCCACAGACAGAAGCTCAGCTCCACCGCAGCGCGACCAGCTGGGTGATCAGCGCCAGCCGCACGTCGGGATCGTCGAGGTCGAGCGGGACCAGTTCGAGCAGCCGCCGCATCCGGTAGCGCAGGGTGTTGGGGTGGATCCGCAGTTCCTTGGCCGCCGCGCGCGGGTCGCCGGGGTGCCGCAGCCATTCGTACAACGTGTCGACGTAGCCCGCGCGGTTCGCCTGGTCGTGGGTGTGGAGCGCTTTCAGTGGCCCCAGGTCGGCCACCTTCGCCGCCGCGCCCGACGTCGCGGCGCGGTGCAGGGCGAGCGCGGTCCACACCTCTTCGAAGGCGACCACGTGCTCGTCGACCAGGTCGGCGCGCAGGAGTCCCAACGCCTCGTCGGCCTGCGCGCGCGACACGGCGAGATCGCCGATCTCGCCCGCTGCCCCCGCGGCGGCCCGCAGGGTGCCGCCCCGGCGCTTCGCGGGTTGCTCGTTCAACGCGGTCCGCAGCTCGCGCCAGCCACCCGGGCCGGTGGTGTCCGGCACGACGGCGTAGAGCAGGCCGCCCAGTTCCGTCGCGACCGGACGGCGGCCGATGCCCTGGGAAATCCGTTCCAGCAAAGCCAATCGCGGGCCCTCGGCGTCCCGGCCGTCGCCGCCCGCGACCTCGATGACGACCACGCGGTGGGGCTCGTCGGACAGGTCCAGCTCGGCCATCGCCTTGCGCGGCGTCGCGCGTCCTTCGAGGACGGCGCGCAGGAGTTCGGCGGTGGCGCGGCGCTGCGCGTCGGTGTGCGCGCGCCGCCGGAGCAGATGCAGCGCGACGACGGGGGCGGCGTCGGCGAACGCGGCCGCGCGCTCCTCCGAGACCGGCCCCGCGACGACCGCCCACATCGAACCGAGCAGTTCGCCGCCCATCCGGATCGGCACGATGAGCCGGGGCAGCGTGCCGTCGCGCTGGGCGGGCACGAAGATCGTCTGCCTGCCGCGCGAAAGCTCCCGGAACACACCACGGGAGCGGAAGCGCGCCAGCACGTCGTCGGGAATGCGGCGGCCCATGATCGTCGCGACCCGCGCGGGGTCGGTGAGGTCCTGCCGCGCCGAGTAGGCGAGCACGCGCGAGTTCGTGTCCTCGATGGTCACCGGCGCGTCGACCACCGCGGCGACGGCGTCGGCGAGGCGGAACAGGTCGCCGGAGCCGGGATCGCCGCCGTTCTCCAGCGACTCCGACTCGTCGGCGAGTGCGTCGAGGACGGTGCGCAGCAGCCACACCAGCTGGGCCCACGACGTTGCCGCGTGCACCTGGACCAGCGCGATCCCCGCCGATTTCGCCGCGCGCTTCACCGTCGGCTTGGCCGCGAGCGGCGGCTTCAGCAACACCGCCGCGGCGCCCTGGCGCGCGCTCGCCTTGACGAGTTCGGCGGCGTCGGCCGCTTCCGTGATGGCGACGCCCAGCACCAGGTCGCCGCCGGAGAAGCTGGGCGATCCGCCGGGTTCGGCGATCACGACGTCGGCGACGGCGGGCGGGTCTTCAGGCAGTTGGAGTGCGTGGAGCAGCGTCGGCCCCACCCTGTCGACCACGTTGCGCACCGAGACCACGGGGACATTGTCTCCGACCGGCCGGTCGCCCGCTGACTCGTGAGCGTTCCGACCGGTTCTCGGCGGCCGGAACGCTCACGAGCCCTTCTCACCGGCTGAGCACCCTCCCCAGCGCGTTCCACAACTCCCCGGCCGGATCCTCCGAAGGCTCGGCGCTGCGCCACGCGACGATCCCGTCCGGCCGCACCAGGCTCGCGCCCCCGGTCGCCAGGCCGGACCGCGCGGCGGGCGCGGTGTCCAGCACGTGGCAGGCGATCCGGATTCCGGTCTCCGCCGCGACGTCGGCGACGGCCGGGCACCATCGTGACCCGTCCTCGGCGCACAAAACCACCCAGTCGCCCCCGAGAACGTCCACAGTGGACTTCGTGAAGCCGTCGACCGTGATCGGGACGTCGGGGAAGCGGAAGCCGGGCCGTCCGCTCGGCTCCAGCGGATTCTCACAGCGGGCCGGATCGTCGTCCTCCGCGATGACCGCGGTCGACCGGTAGCGGAAGCCGAGCATCGCCGCGAACGAATCCTCGGGCGGCGCCAGATCGGAGACGTCGAGATCCGGCTGCATCCGTTCCTTCAGGTGATGCAGCGAAGTGTTCACGATCATCTGGGCGATCGGGCGCCGCTCGGCCTCGTAGGTGTCGAGCAGTTCGTCGCCGGCGTCGCCGTCCAGCACCGCCGCCAGTTTCCAGGCTAGGTCGGCGCCGTCACCGACCGCGGTGTTCCCGCCCTGGCCCCCGGTCGGCGGCGTCACCTTCGCCGCGTCCCCGACCAGGAACACCCGGCCGGAGCGGAATCGTTCGGCGACCCGCGCCGCGATCTCCCATGGGCCGGTCCACTGGATCCGCGGCTCCAGTTCGGGAAGATCGGTCGCCAGCCGGATCAGTTCGGCGATCCGCTCCGGCGGGAAGTCCGCCGGGCTCTGCCCCTTCTCCGGGTAGTAGTCCAGGGAGAACACGTACCGGCCGGGGATGTCGGTATTGGACAGACCGCCGACGAACTCCGGGTGCTGCAAGTAGAACAGGTCGGTGATGCCCGGCTTGACGCGATCACCGAGGTCCGCGTCGAACACCACGCCGAGGCAGTGCCCCAGCGTGCCCTTGCCCTCGACCGCGATGCCGAGGCCTTCCCGGATTCCGCTGCGCCCGCCGTCGGCCGCGACGAGATAGTCGGCGCGCACCACGGTTTCCTCGCCGGAATCACGATGACGCAGCGTCGCCGTGACGCCGTCCGCGTCCTGGGTGAACGTGACCAGCTCGGTGCGGAACCGCACCCGCGCGCAGAATTTTTCCGCCTGTGCCAGCAAGATCGGCTCGACGACCTCCTGGCCCGCCATCCCGAACGGCATCGACGTGGCCGCCGAGAAGTCCGGCTCGTTGAAGTCCTCCATGATCCGGTTGAACACCGGGCCCGCCAGGCTCGGCGCGACCGTGATGCGCAACCCCTTCGACGCGCGCGGGCTCGCGTTCAGCACCGCGTCGTCGATCCCGGCCCAGCGGAACAGCTCCATCGTGCGCGGGTTCTGCCCCGTCGCTCTCGTGTGGATGGCCGTGCTCGCGTGCCGCTCGACCGTCAGCACGTCGATTCCCCGCTGTGCCAGGAACATCGTCGCCGACAGCCCGCCGAGCCCGGCGCCGGCGACGAGTACCTGTACCCGCTCCTCCATTATTATCTCCCTGCCTGTGAATTTTGATCCCAAAAATATCTTAGCAAGAGAGGTAAATCTGTCAACTCCCATCTCGTGGGAGCCCTTGGGCTGCTCCGTTCGGCCCAGTTAGCTTCGAATCACTGCCGACCCCGTTGAGCCGCAAGGAGAAACCATGAGCGCCGACGCATCCGAGACTGCTGCGTGGTCCTTCGAGACCAAGCAGATCCACGCGGGCGCGGTGCCCGATCCGGCGACCGGCGCGCGGGCGACACCGATCTACCAGACGACGTCGTACGTCTTCCGCGACAGCCAGCACGGCGCCGACCTGTTCAGCCTCGCCGAGGCGGGCAACATCTACACGCGCATCAACAATCCCACCCAGGACGTGCTGGAGCAGCGGGTCGCCGCACTCGAAGGCGGGGTCGCGGCGCTGGCCTTCGCCTCGGGCACGGCCGCGACCACCGCGGCGATCCTGAACCTCGCGAACGCGGGCGACCACTTCGTCTCCAGCCCGGCGCTCTACGGCGGCACGTACAACCTTTTCCACTACACGCTGCCGAAACTGGGCATCGAGGTGTCGTTCGTCGAAGACCAGGACGATCTCGACCAGTGGCGGGCCGCGATCCGGCCGAACACCAAACTGTTCTTCGCCGAAACGCTGGCCAACCCCGGCAGTAACGTCCTCGACATCCGCGGGGTCGCCGACGTCGCGCACACGGCGGGCGTCCCGCTCATCGTGGACAACACGGTGCCGACGCCGTATCTGCTGCGGCCGATCGAGCACGGCGCCGACGTCGTCGTGCATTCCGCGACGAAGTACCTCGGCGGGCACGGCACCACCGTGGCCGGGCTGCTCGTCGACGGCGGCACGTTCGATTTCGGCAAGGATCCGGCGAGGTTCCCCGGCTTCACCGAGCCCGACCCGAGCTACCACGGGCTGAAGTTCTGGGAGGCGCTCGGGCCCGGCGCGTACGCGGCCAAGGCGCGGGTGCAGCTCCTGCGCGACACCGGTGCCGCGATCGCACCGCTCAACAGTTTCCTTATCCTGCAAGGAATCGAGACGCTCTCCCTGCGCGTCGAGCGGCATGTGTCGAACGCGCGGGCGCTCGCGGAATGGCTGGAACAGCGCGACGAGGTCGAGAAGGTCTACTACGCCGGTCTGCCGTCCAGCCCGCACTACGCGGCGGCACAGAAGTATCTGCCGCGCGGTGCCGGCGCGGTGCTGTCGTTCGATCTGCGAGGCGGCGTCGAAGCGGGGCGCGCCTTCGTCGACGGGACCGAACTGCACAGCCAACTGGTTAACATCGGTGACGTGAGGAGCCTCATCGTGCATCCAGCGTCGACCACGCACAGCCAGCTCTCGCCCGAGGAGCAGCTGGCCAGCGGTGTCACGCCCGGTCTCGTGCGGCTCGCCGTCGGACTGGAAGGGATCGAGGACCTGAAGGCCGACCTCGAAGCCGGATTCCGGGCGGCGAAGGCGGCTCTGTGAGCGATACCGGTGTCCCGCCCGTCACGGGAGCGTGGCGGGCGGGGGACCCCGTGGGCCGGCGTCAGTGGATCACCGGCCCCGGTCCGCTGCGGCTGGAGGCCGGTCGCGTGCTGCCGGAGTTCGCGATCGCCTACGAGACCTGGGGAACGCTGAACCGGGACGCGTCGAACGCGATCCTCGTCGAGCACGCGCTCACCGGCGACAGCCACGCCGCCGGGCCCGCCGGGCCGGGACATCCCAGTCCCGGCTGGTGGGACGGGCTGATCGGGCCGGGACGGGCGCTCGACACCGGCGAATTCTTCGTCGTGGTCCCGAATGTGCTCGGTGGCTGTCAGGGCTCGACCGGACCGTCCTCGCCGGATCCGGACGGCCGCGCCTGGGGCAGCCGCTTCCCCGCGGTGACCGTGCGCGACCAGGTGGCCGCCGAGGCGGTGCTGGCCGACGCGCTGGGCATCGAGCGGTGGGCCGCGGTGCTCGGCGGTTCGATGGGCGGGATGCGCGCGCTCGAATGGGCGGCCGGCCTTCCCGAACGGGTCGCGTCGGTACTGGTGCTGGCCTCGACCGCGCGGGCGTCGGCGGAGCAGATCGGCTGGGCGGCGCCGCAACTGCACGCGATCCGCGCGGATCCGCAGTGGCACGGCGGCGACTACTACGGTTCCGCCGTCGGCCCCCATCAGGGGCTCGGCATCGCCCGGCGGATCGCGCATGTCACCTATCGGAGTGAACCCGAACTGGCGGAGCGCTTCGGCGGGCGCTATCAGGACGACGAGGACCCGCTGCGCGGCGGCCGGTTCGCCGTCGAGTCCTATTTGGACCATCACGCCGACAAGCTGGTGCGGCGCTTCGACGCGGGCAGCTACGTCGTGCTGACGGAGTCGATGAACACCCACGACGTCGGACGGGACCGCGGCGGGGTGGCCGCCGCGCTGGGCCGGGTGCGCGCGCGGACGGTGGTCGCGGGCGTCGACAGCGACCGGTTGTACCCGCTGTACCAGACGGCGGAAATCGCGCGCGGCATCGCCGGGGCGGGGGAGGCGTCGGTGATCGCGTCGCCGTACGGGCACGACTCGTTCCTGATCGAGACCGATCAGATCGCCGCGCTGGTGAAGTCGCTGCTGGGGTAGTCGCCGCTGGGGTGGTCGGCCCGGCTGTGCGTGGTGAGGTGCTGAACGACGCGTTCGAGACGATCAACGGTGGCTTGCGCGGGACGCACTCTTCTGTCTACAAAGGACTTACATGCTGGTAAGGCCACCATTATGGGGGGTGTAGCCCCCAAGGTGGGCGTTCCACCCTTGGGGCCCCAAGCGCAAAGGTGCCGTGTTTGGCGGGGGTGTCGTTTA
>NZ_JBHYIQ010000117.1:20861-28501 GCF_042739895.1 Amycolatopsis sp. NPDC059021 | reverse complement strand
CTCTGAAGGCCACCTTCAGGGCGTTCAAGTCCCTCAAGGTGGCCTTCAGAGACCTGGCCCCGGCGCGCGTCCGCCCGGAGGATGACCTTCGCCGGGTGGACGCGCACGGCGGCGACGGCGATTAGGTTCGTCGGCATGAGATCCCGGGTTGTCCGTCGCGCCGTCGATGCGCTGGCGGCCGTGCTGTTGGCCGTCGGCGCGGGCGGGAACCTCGCCGCGGGCGCCTGGCCGCTGCCGGGCTGGATGACGCCGTGGCTCGGCTGGGCGATCATGGGCCTGTCCGTCGTCCCGTTGCTGATCCGCTGGTCGTGGCCGAGGCCCGCGTTCGTGGCCGGGCTGGTGATGATCGTGGTGAGCGCGCCGATCGGCGGTCCGATCGTGGCGGTGCCGCTCGCCGCGGCCGGATGCGCGCTTTACGTCCTCGCTGCCTACGGGCCACAGCGAACGTCGATGGCCGCGTTGATCGTCGCCGGGGTCGAGGTGGTTCTAGTGTCCGTGTTCATTCCGTCCCCCGCGCAGCCCGCGACGCTCACCTTGGGGACCACCGCGCTGGGCGTTTCCTACGCGCTCGGATACTCGGTGCTCGCCCGCCGTGAGCAGGCCGCGCAACTGCGGGAAACCTATGCGCACCAAGCGGTTTCGGAGGAACGGCTGCGGATAGCACGCGAGATGCACGACGTCGTCGCGCACAGCATGAGCCTCATCGCGGTGAAGGCGGCGGTCGGCAACCACGTCGCTCTCGACCAGCCCGAAGAGGCGCGCGACGCCCTGCGCGTCATCGAGGACACCAGCCGCGAGACGCTGGCCGAACTGCGGCGGATGCTCGGCGTCCTGCGCGGTGGCGCCGGCGAACCCGAGGTATTGCTGGCGCCCGCCCCGACCCTGGCCGACCTGCGGGCGCTCGTCGAGCGCGCGGGCCGGGCGGGGCCGTCGGTGGCGCTGGACGTCGAGGGTTTGCCGGAACTTCCCGGCGGAGTCGGGCAATCGGTGTACCGGATCGCCCAGGAGGCACTGACCAATGTGGTCAAACACGCCGGGGCGAGCACCTGCCGGGTGCGACTGCGCGGCGACGAGGGACAGGTGAGCATCGAGGTGACCGATGACGGTGTCGGCGTCGGGGGCGGCGCGAACGGTCCGGTCGTGCCGGGGCACGGGCTGATCGGGATGCGCGAGCGGGTCGCGGTGTACGGCGGCGAGTTCAGCGCGGAACCCTTGCCGCACAAGGGTTTTCGCGTGTTCGCCCGGCTGCCCTACGCCGTCGCGGAGGTGGCCGGATGACCCGGGTGCTCGTGGTGGACGACCAGGCGTTGCTGCGCGGCAGTTTCCGGGTTCTCGTCGACAGTTCGCCGAAGCTGACCGTCATCGGCGAGGCCGGGGACGGCGCCGAGGCGGTCGCGCTCGCCCGGCGCGAGAAGCCCGACGTCGTCCTGATGGACATCCGGATGCCGGGCATGGACGGGATCGAGGCGACCCGGCGCATCTGCGGCGACCAGGAGACCGCGGCCGTGCGGGTGCTCATCCTGACGACGTTCAACCTCGACGCGTACGTCTATTCGGCGCTGCGGGCCGGGGCGAGCGGCTTCCTGCTCAAGGACACCCCGCCCGCCGAACTGCTCACCGCGATCGAGGTGGTCGCGAACGGCGACGGGCTGCTCGCGCCGTCGGTCACCCGGCAGCTGATCGCCGAGTTCGTGCGCCTGCCCGATCCCGGCGGCCCGGCCACGCCGGGGCTCGACGGCGTCACGTCCCGGGAGCGGGAGGTGCTGACGCTGATCGCGCGCGGGCTGTCCAACGACGAGATCGCCGCGCATCTGCACCTCGGGATCGCCACGGTGAAAACCCACATCGGACGCCTGCTGCACAAGCTCGCCGCGCGCGACCGCGCCCAGCTCGTCATCGCCGCGTACGAGTCCGGCCTCGTCCGGGTGAGCCGGGAGGCGGGGTGATCGACCGGCCGAACCGCTCCGACCTGGGCATCGGCGAAGATCGCGGCGGCGGAACCGGGAAAACCGGCCATGCTCACCCGCAGTTAAGTTGCCCACGCCACACCGCCGAAGTGACCATTCAGTAGCTAAGCTGCCGGGTCATGAGCAGTGCGACGGAGCCGCTCGGGACGCCGCCCGAGGACGAACCCGACATCCACACCACGGCCGGCAAACTCGCCGACCTGTATCGCCGGTACGACGAGGCGGTGCACGCGGGCGGGGCCCGCGCGGTGGAGAAACAGCACGCCAAGGGCAAGAAGACCGCCCGCGAGCGGATCGACCTGCTGCTGGACGAGGGCTCGTTCGTCGAGCTGGACGAACTGGCCCGGCACCGCTCGACGAACTTCGGCCAGGAGAAGAACCGGCCGTACGGCGACGGCGTGGTGACCGGCTACGGCACCGTCGACGGACGCGGCGTGTGCGTGTTCAGCCAGGACGTCACGGTGTTCGGCGGTTCGCTCGGCGAGGTCTACGGCGAGAAGATCGTCAAGGTCATGGACCTGGCGATCAAGACCGGCCGCCCGATCATCGGCATCAACGAGGGCGGCGGCGCGCGTATCCAGGAGGGCGTCGTCTCGCTCGGGCTCTACGGCGAGATCTTCAACCGCAACGTCAAGGCGTCCGGCGTGATCCCGCAGATCTCGCTGATCATGGGCGCGAACGCGGGCGGGCACGTGTACTCCCCCGCGCTGACCGACTTCGTCGTGATGGTCGACGAGACCTCGCAGATGTTCATCACCGGCCCGGACGTGGTCAAGACGGTGACCGGCGAGGACGTCACGTTCGAGGAACTCGGCGGCGGCCGGACGCACAACACGAAGTCCGGTGTCGCGCACTACCTCGGCTCCGACGACGAGGACGCGATCGCCTACGTCAAGGAACTGCTGTCCTACCTGCCCGCGAACAACCTCTCCGACGCCCCGGTGTTCGACGCCGCGGAGCCGTCGGGCGGCTTCTTCGAGGAAGCGACGGACACCGACCGCGAGCTGGACACGATCATCCCGGACTCGCCGAACACCCCGTACGACATGCACGAGGTCATCACCCGCGTGCTCGACGACGGCGAGTTCCTCGAGGTGCACGAGCTGTTCGCGCCGAACATCCTCGTCGGGTTCGGCCGGGTGGACGGGCACAGCGTCGGCGTCGTGGCGAACCAGCCGACACAGTTCGCGGGCTGCCTGGACATCGACGCGTCGGAGAAGGCCGCGCGGTTCGTGCGCACCTGCGACGCGTTCAACATCCCGGTACTGACCTTTGTGGACGTTCCCGGCTTCCTGCCGGGCACCGACCAGGAGTGGAACGGCATCATCCGGCGCGGCGCGAAGCTGATCTACGCCTACGCGGAGGCGACCGTCCCGCTGGTCACGGTCATCACGCGCAAGGCATACGGCGGCGCCTACGACGTCATGGGCTCCAAGCACCTCGGCGCCGACGTCAACCTCGCGTGGCCCACCGCGCAGGTCGCGGTCATGGGCGCGCAGGGCGCGGCGAACATCGTGCACCGCAAGACCCTGGCGGCCGCGGCCTCCGAAGGCCGCGACGTCGACGCGCTGCGCGCCGAGCTGATCCAGGAGTACGAGGACACGCTGCTCAACCCGTACGCGGCGGCCGAACGCGGCTACGTCGACTCGGTGATCGTGCCCGCGCACACCCGCGGTCACGTCGCGCGAGCGCTGTCGCTGCTGCGGGAAAAGCGCGAAACCCTGCCGCCGAAGAAGCACGGCAACATCCCGCTGTGAGGGCTGTGAGGCATCCATGAGTGAAACCCCCGAACGCCCGCTGCTGCGGATCGTCCGAGGCAACCCGAGCGACGCCGAAGTCGCGGCGCTGACCGCGGTCGTCGCCGCGGTCGCCGCGGCACCGGCCCCCCAACCCGCTCCGCGCCGCACCTCGTGGTGGGCGGACCGGGCCTCGGCGTTGCGGCGCCCGCTGCATCCGGGGGAAGGCGCCTGGCGCGCCTCCGCCTTCCCCTGCTGACCCTCCAAGCGATGTAGTTTCACGCACGCGGGTGTGCGCGAAACTACATCGGACATTTAGTTTCACGCGGCCGGATCAACGCCAAACTACAACGCAGATGTAGTTTGGCGTTAGGCTGGCCGGGTGTCCGCCAGCTCTGCCGACCCCGCCGATCTGCTGGTTTACCGCGATCGTCGCCGAGCCGAGCACTATGCCGCGCTCGAAGCCACGGCGGTAGACGACGAGGAAGACGTCGACACAGCTTTGAAACGGCTACGCACCGCACGCCACGAGGTCGCGAGGCGGCGCCGGGGTGACTCCAAAGAGTGACCGACTGCCGCGTCCCCTCAGCTGACGTTGAGGGTGGTGTCGTCGAGGACGAAGGAGGTCTGGAGTTTCGTGCCTTCCGTCCCGGCGAACGTCACCGTCACCGACCGGCCCGCGTACGCCGCCAGCGACACCGTGTGCTGCTGGTATCCGGAAGCAGCGTCCACATTGGAGTATGTCCCCAACGTCGTCCCGCCCGCCGAGACCGTGAGCTTGTCGTACGCCGTCGTGCCGGTCTCGGCGGTGTCGATGTGCAGCCAGAACGACAGCGCGTACGTCGAGCAGCCGGACGGCAGCGACACCGTTTGGCTCAGTGTGTCCGTGTGCGCGCTGCCGTAGCCGTCGAGCCACGCGTTCCACGTCCCGGTCCGCGCCGGTTCGTCCGGGGCGTTTTGCGCGATGGCACCGCCGGAGTCGGTCCAGCCGGTGGCGCCGGATTCGAAGCCGGGGTTGGCCAGCAACTGCCCGGCGGTACATCCCCCGGTAGGCGGAGTCGTGCCGCCGCCCGCCAGCCACGCGGACGCGTTGAGCGCCAAGGCCGCGTTGTCCGCCGTCGGGTCGCTCCAGCCGTTGTACAGGGTGTTGCCGGGCTGGCCGGTGCCGTCGTCGATCGGGGAACTGTCGCCCCACACCGCGACCCGGCCGGAGCCGAACGTGCTCGTCGCGAAGAAGGCGCCGGTGTTCCCCGGGCTGACCGAGCTGAGGTACGCGAGCCCCTTCACCGACGGATTGTCGGCGGGTTTGAGCGTGAACGTCGTGCCGTTGGCGATCAGGCTGTGGCGCACGATCCCGAAAGCGCCGTTGAGCACCGGGTTCGCGGAGTCCGTGATCGCCACCGGGTGATCGCTGGAGATGTTCTTGAGATCCACCGAGAACCCGAACGGATCATTGTTGTTCACGCCGTTGTTCGTCATCAGGTCGTTGATGATCGCCGGCGAATCCCAGCCGTCGTTGTTGCGATCGCTGCCCGTGTGGTCCGAGATCAGGAACAGCCCGCCACCGTTCTGCACAAACTTCAGCACCGCGGCCTTCTCCGGCACGCTCAGCACGACGTTCGGCTCCGGCAGCACGAACTCGTCGAAGTTCGCAAGGTCAAGGGGATTCGCCGTGTTCCCGTAGCTGATGGTGTTGCCGGGCGGCAAGGTCTTCAGGCTGTACTGCCCGGTCTTCTGCAGCGCGACGCCCCAGGCCGACAGCGCGCCGGTCCAGTCGGTTTCCTTCTGTGGCGACGGATTCTGCGCGGTCGGGTCCGGCTGGCTGGTGCTGATGATCCAGTCGGCGTTGCCCGCCGTCTCGGCCTTGCTGTTGTCGAACAGGACACGGTGCGGCGTGGCGGCGACGGCCGGTGCCGGTGCGGCGAGCAGACCGGCGGCGAGCACGGCGATCGCGGTGAGGCCGAACGTACGAAGCTTCACGGGCGCTCCTCCCAGAGCCGTTGGCCCGAACACCTTGACCGGCGAAGAAGAGCCACCGGGTGGCGTCAGGGAACCGGCAGGTGAACACCGAGCAACGTACCTCCGCCGGGCACCGACGAAAGTCGGTCCATTGTGGACTCTTGGGACGTTTCCGGAGATTCCCGGCACGGTCACGGCTTTTTCGTGCCCTGCCGTTCACCGGCTCGTAGTAGTCCGGGCCGCCACCGCGAGGCACCGTGTCGGGGTGACCGACGACAAAGCCCTCTTCACCACCCATTTCAGCCGCCGCGGCTTCCTGGCCACCGCCGGTGCGGCCGGTGCCGCGCTCGCGGCGGTTCCGCTGGCGAGCGAGGCCGCCGCCGATCCCGCCCCGGAAGCGACCACCACCGGCGGCGACCCGGCGCGGACCCCGGCCGTCGCGGGCCTGCACCTCCAGTTCGGCGCGGACGCCTCGGCCGAGGTCGTGGTTTCCTGGCACTCCCTCCAGCCCGTGCACCACGCCCGCGCGCTGCTCGGACACCCCGATGGCCGGTACGAGCGCAGCGCGCCCGCCAAGACGGTCAGCTACACCGACGCCAAGTCCGGCCAGGTCGTCTATGCCCACCACGCGCCACTGCGGGGCCTGCGGCCGGACACCGAGTACGTCTACGCCGCGCTGCACGACGGCGCCGAGCCGGCGATGGCGACGTTCCACACCGCGCCACGCGGACGCGGCGCGTTCACCTTCACCAGCTTCGGCGACCAGGGCACGCCCACCCTCGGCAAGCGCTACACCCCGCCGCCCGGGGTGACCCTGCCCAATCCGCCGTTCGTCAACGACAACCTCGGCTCGCCCGCCGCGGGCGACACGACCGCGGGCGTCGAGCGCATCCGTCCTCTGTTCCACCTGTTCAACGGCGACCTCTGCTACGCCAATCTCGCCACCGACCGGGTCCGGACCTGGTGGGACTTCTGGGCGAACAACAGCCGCAGCGCGCGCAACCGCCCGTGGATGCCGTCCGCGGGCAACCACGAGAACGAGCTGGGCAACGGCCCGATCGGTTACGCCGCGTACCAGACGTACTTCTCGGTGCCCCCGGCTTCCGGCCAGACCGACGTCACGCGGGGACTCTGGTACTCCTTCACCGTCGGCTCGGTGCGCGTGATCAGCCTCGCCAACGACGACGTCTGCTATCAGGACGGGGGCAACAGCTACGTCCGCGGCTATTCGCGCGGCGCGCAGAAAGCGTGGCTGGAGAAGGAACTCGCGGCGGCCCGGCGGGACCGCGACGTCGACTGGATCGTGATCTGCATGCACCAGGTCGCGATCAGCACCGCCGACCAGGCCAACGGCGCCGACCTCGGCATCCGCGAGGAGTGGGTGCCGCTGTTCGACCGCTACGGCGTCGATCTGGTGGTGTGCGGGCACGAGCACCACTACGAGCGCTCGCACCCGATCCGCGGCGCTTCGCCGAACGCGACGCGCACGCCGGTCCCGGTGTCCACGAAGACCGACGTCGTCGACACCGGCAAGGGCACCGTGCACATGGTCATCGGCGGTGGCGGGACGTCGGCGCCGTCGAACCAGCTGCTGACCACGCCGCCGCGCTGCCGCGTCATCACCGCGGTCGGCGAGCCGGACCCGAAGACCGGCAAACGGCCGCCGGTGTACGTCAGCGAGGACGCCCCGTGGTCGGCCGCGCGGGACGCGGCGCACTCGTACGGCTTCGCCGCGTTCACCGTCGACCCCGGCACGCGGCGCGGCGGGACCACCTCGATGCGGGTCACGTACTACGACGTCGTGGGGCCGGACGGACAGCTCCAGCCGTTCGAGACCTTCACTCTGCAGCGGCGCCGCTCCGACGCCTGAAAAGCTGCTGAAGGGGTGGGGGGGGGGGGGGGAGGCGGGGGTGGGAGAGGGCAGACCGCCGACGCGACGCCCGCGGCGCGCCGCCCCACCCCCCACGCGCGAGCCACC
>NZ_JBHYIQ010000117.1:7429-20851 GCF_042739895.1 Amycolatopsis sp. NPDC059021 | reverse complement strand
GCTCCCCCGCTTCAACTGTTGGTTCGGGGGCTTTTCCTCGATTGTGTGGAGAGGAAAGTCCCCTTCAGCGCGTCCTACGAGAGGAACGTCCCCTTCAGCCCACGGGACCGGGATCACACTGGACCGGGGCATAGTCAGCGTCGTATAGTCCACGTGGAATAAACGGACTGGGACACTCAGGAGGGTCATCGCCCATGGCGGCAGCCAAGCTGACGACGCTGGGGATCGCCGTGCTCGAGCTGCTGCACGAGAAGCCGATGCACCCGTACGAAATGGCCCAGCTGATGCGGGAACGCCATGTCGACACGCGGGTCAAGCTGAAGGCCGGGTCGCTCTACCACACGGTGGAACGCCTGCTGGGCAACGGTTTCATCGAGGTCGTCGACACCCAGCGCGACGGCAGGCGCCCGGAGCGGACGGTCTACGGCATGACCGACGCGGGCCGGGACGCCTTCGTCGAGCGGGCACGGCATCTCCTCGGCAACGTCGCCGAGGAGTACCCCGAATACCTCTCCGGGCTCGCCGTCATCGACGACCTCGGCCGCGAGACGACGTTGGCGGAGCTGGAGATCCGGGCCACCAAGCTGCGCAGCCTGGTGGCCGCCGACCGCGTCGTGCTCGACCGCCTGGCGGACGAGGGCACACCGGAGATCTTCTGGCTCGACTGGCGCTACACGACCGACCGCCGGGCCTTCGAACTCGAATGGACCGAGCGGCTCATCGACGGTCTTCGGTCGGGGCGGATCCCCTTCAAAGAGGACCACGAGCTGGAACTCGTTACTGGGAAAGAGAACGATGAACGCAAGACAAGCTAACCCGTGGGCCGCGCTTTCCGCGCTGTGCCTGGGTTTCTTCATGATCCTGCTGGACACGACGATCGTGTCCCTGGCGATCCCGGCCATGCTGCGGGAGCTGAACGCCGGACTGAACGCGATCGTCTGGGTGATCAGCGTCTACCTGCTCACCTACGCGGTCCCGATGCTGTTCACCAGCCGCCTCGGCGACCGGTTCGGCCCGAAACGCGTCTACCTCGCCGGGCTGATCGTGTTCACCGCCGCTTCGCTGTGGTGCGGCCTGGCGGGCAGCGTCGAGATGCTGATCGTCGCCCGCGCGGTGCAGGGCCTCGGCGCGGCACTGCTGACGCCGCAGACGCTGGCCTTCATCACGCACCTGTTCCCGCCCGCGAAACGCGGTCCGGCGATGGGGCTGTGGTCGGCCGTCGCGGGGCTCGCCACGATCGCGGGCCCGCTGCTGGGCGGCGTGCTCGTCGACAACCTCGGCTGGGAATGGATCTTCTACGTCAACGTGCCGATCGGCGTCGTCGCGCTGGCGCTCACCCTGATCCTGGTGCCGGACTGGCAGCCGAAGCACTCGCACTCCTTCGACCTGCTCGGCATCCTGCTGTCCGCGGCCGGGCTGTTCCTCGTCGTCTTCGGTGTCCAAAATGGACAGCACTACGACTGGGGGACGGTCTTCGGCTCGGTCACGGTGTTCGAGATCATCGGCGCGGGCGTGCTGCTGCTCGTCGCGTTCGTGGTGTGGCAGTGGTTCAACAAGCGCGAACCGCTGGTGCCGCTGCGGGTGTTCGTGAACCGCAACTTCTCCGCGGGCACGCTCACCGCGGTCACCGTCGGGTTCACCATGACCGGGATGTTCCTGCCGCTGGTGATCTTCGTCCAGACGGTGCGCGGGATGAGCCCGACCACGGCCGGCCTGCTCACCGCGCCGATGTCGCTGCTGTCCGGGATCGTCGGCCCGTTCGTCGGCCGGGCTTCCGACCGCGTCAACGGCCGGTACCTCGTGATGGGCGGGCTGGCCGCGCTCGCCGCCGGGCTCGGCATCGTGGCGTGGCAGGCGACGCCGGAGACGAACCCGTGGGCGCTGACCCCGGCACTGCTGGTCTGCGGGCTGGGCATCGGCTGCATCTTCGCGCCGATGAGCAACCTCACCATGTCCTCGGTGGAACCCCGGCTCGCCGGGACGGCGTCCGGGATCTACAACACCTCACGTCAGGTCGGCGGGGTCCTCGGCAGCGCGGCGATCGGCGTGCTGCTGCAGGCCAGGATCACCGCGTCGATCTCCAGCGAGGCGACCAAAGCGGCGACGTCCCTGCCCGAGCAGTACCGGGCGCCGTTCGCCGAGGGAGTCGCCCGCGGCGCCGCCTCGGCGGGTGAGTTCAGCGCTTCGAACGGCCCGAACCCGATGCCCGGTCTTCCGGCGGACATCGCCGCGCAGGCACAGCAGCTCGCGCTCACCGCCGTCCACAATGGACTCACGGACGCCGCGAAGACGACGCTGCTGCTGCCGATCGCGGTGCTGGTGCTCGGCATCGGCGCCGCGGCGATGCTGCGGCGGGTCGCCCCGCGCCAGGCGAGTCCCGCCGCGGAACCGGCCGCGTCCCGGGCATGACGCGCGGCCTCCTTCGCAGCCGGCAGAAGCTGCGAAGGAGGCCGTTCACCGCGGGAGCGGGTGCCTCAGCGTCGATAGGAAAGGCCGTATCCGTACGGGAACAGCGCCTGCTTGCCGTCGCCGACGTTGATCGGTTCCTGCGCGGAGTTCTTCGGCCAGCTGAAGCTCAGCTTGCCGGTCGGGTTGTAGTCGCCGTAGAGCACATCGGCGACGCCCGCGCCTTCACTGCCCGGCAGCCACGCGGCGACCAGCCCGTCGAACTGCGGCAGCTGCGCGCCGAGGTCGAGCACCCGGCCGGAGACCGTGACCACGACCAGCGGGACGCCGGACGCCTTGAGCTTCGCGATCGTGCCGAGGTCCTCGGCGTCCAGTCCGAGACCGTTCGGCCGGTCACCCTTTCCTTCCGCGTAAGGCGTTTCCCCCACGACGGCGACAGCGACCTTGTAACTCTTGTCGATCCCGTTGCCCGCCTTGTCGAAGGTGACCGTGGTGTTCTTCCCGGCGCCCGCGCGGAGTCCGTCGAGGATCGTGGTGCCGGGGATCGCGGGACCGCTCTGGCCCTGCCAGGTCAACGTCCAGCCGCCGGACTGGTTGCCGATGTCGTTCGCGTTCTTGCCGGCGACGAAGATCTTGTTGTCGTTCTTCTTCAGCGGCAGCACACCGTCGTTCTTCAGCAGCACCTGCGATTCGCGCACCGCCCGGCGCGCGAGGTCACGGTGGGCCTTGCTCCCGAAGTCCTTTTGCAGCGAGCGATCCGTGTACGGGTGCTCGAACAGCCCCAGCTCGAACTTCTTGGTGAGGATGCGCCGGTTCGCGTCGTCGATCCGCGACAGCGGGACGTGCCCGGCGGCGACCTCGCCCTTCAGCGTGCTGATGAACTTGAGGTAGTCATACGGCACCATCACCATGTCGATGCCCGCGTTGATCGCCTGCGCGACCTCGGCCGGGGTGAAGCCCTCCTTGCCGTCGATCTGGTCGATGCCGTTCCAGTCCGAGACGACGAAGCCGGAGAAGCGCAGCTCTCCCTTGAGCAGATCGGTGATCAGGTACTTGTTGCCGTGGTCCTTGACGCCGTTCCAGCTGTTGTAGCTGACCATCACCGAGCCGACACCGCGATCCACGGCCGCGCGGAACGGCGGCAGGTGGATCGCGCGCAGTTCCCGCTCGCTGATCTGCGTGTTGCCCTGGTCGACGCCGCCGGTGGTGCCGCCGTCGCCGATGAAGTGCTTGGCGGTGGCGAGAACAGACGCCTTGTCACTGAGCCTCCGGCCCTGGAGGCCGTCGATGATCGCGCTGTTGGTGACCGCGTTGCGCGGCACTTCGCCGTAGGACTCGTAGGTCCGGCCCCAGCGGTCGTCCCTGGCCACGCACAGGCACGGCGCGAATCCCCATTTGACGCCGGTCGCCGCCGATTCGTTCGCGGTGACCGCGCCGATGCGTTCCATCAGGCGCGGGTCGTTCGCGGCGCCGAGGCCGATGTTGTGCGGAAAGATCGTGGCGCCGTAGACGTTGTTGTGGCCGTGCACGGTGTCGGCGCCGTAGATGGTCGGAATCCCCAGTGGTGTGGCGAGCGCGGCGCGTTGATAGCCGTCGATCATGTCGGCCCAGCCCTGCGGCGAGTTCGGCGCCGGCACCGAACCGCCGCCGGAGAGGATCGACCCGAGCCGCGCGTCGGCGGCCTGCTGCGGGGTCGCGGCCAGCCGCTCGCCCTCGGTCATCTGGCCGATCTTGTCGTCGAGGCTCATCCGCTTCATCAGGTCGGCGACCCGGACGGGCACGGGAGCGTGCGGGTTCTTGTAGAGCGGAGCCTGCTCGGCGGACGCCACCGGCGTCAGCGCTGTCGCGGACAGGACAAGCCCGGCGAGCACGGCGGTCTGCGTCGCGCGCAGTGATCTTCCGGCGCGCGATCTTCCGGCGCGGAGGCGGGACGTCATGGGTTCCCTCCGAGATGATCATTCGGACATATGTTGTGAGCCACAACAAACTAGCCGGGAGGACACGTGTCGCCGGTCACAATTCGGCAACGCCGGGCGCCCCGGTACCGTCCGCTTGTGCGTTTCGTTCTCGCTTCCCAGTCCCCCGCCCGCCTCGCCGTCCTGCGTTCCGCCGGCCTCGATCCGAGCGTCGTGGTGTCCGGCGTCGACGAGGACGCGGTGGCCGCCGCACTGATCGACCCGGCCCCCGCCGAACTGGTCGTCGCGCTGGCCCAGGCGAAGGCCGAGGCCGTGGTCGGCGCGATCGCGAGCGAGCACACCGACGCGGTGATCGTCGGCTGCGACTCGATGCTCTCGATCGGCGGCGAGATGGTCGGCAAGCCGGGGACCGCCGAGGTCGCGCGGCGGCGATGGCAGGCGATGGCGGGCAAATCCGGCGAACTCCTCACCGGCCATGCCGTCGTCCGCGTCGAGGGCGGCGAAGTGACGAAGGAGGCGTCCGGCACTGAAGTCACCAAGGTCCACTTCGGCACTCCGAGCGCCGACGAGCTCGAGGCCTACCTCGCGAGCGGTGAGCCTCTCGCGGTGGCGGGCGGCTTCACCCTGGACGGTCTCGGCGGCTGGTTCGTCGAGGGCATCGAAGGCGACCCGTCGAGCGTGATCGGCATCAGCCTGCCGCTGACCCGCCAGCTGCTCGCCGACGTCGGCGTGAGTGTCGCGGATCTCTGGCAGCCTCCCACATCCTGAGAAGGTCACCACACGATCGGGTGATTCGGAAGAGTTCCTCCCTGCCTACCGTTCTGCATAACCGGCAGACAGGAATCACCGAACTTCCGGAGCGTCCTCGTGTCTTTCGTACGGACCTACACCAAGCCGAAGGTCTTCGCGGCCGCGGTTCTCGGCTCCCTCGTCGTCGGCGCGCTGCTCGGCATCGTGGCGAGGAGCACCAACGCCAAGTGGCTGACGAGCCTGCTCGACCAGATCGGCACGATCTTCACCACGCTTCTGCAGATCGCGGTGATCCCGCTGGTCTTCACGGCCATCGTGGTCGGGATCAACAGCCTGCGCGGGCTCGGCGGCGGGCGCACAGCGGCCCGGCTCGGCGGCAAGACGGTCCTGTGGTTCGCGATCACGTCGTTCATCGCTTCGCTCATCGGCATCGCGATCGGCCGGATCTTCAACCCCGGCAGCGGCGGTCTCGGCGGGGCCGCGGCGACCGCGAAGAACGCCGACAAGGCCGCGAAGAGCGTCGACCACTGGGGTTCCTGGGACGCCTTCATCAACGGTCTGCTGCCCCAGAACTTCGTGAAGGCGTTCTCGGAAGGTGAGACGCTGCAGGTGCTCTTCCTGGCACTGGTGATCGGCGCCGCCGCGTACAGCCTGGGCGACAAGGCGAAGCCGTTCGTCGACTTCACCACCAGTGTCTTCGAGGTCATCCAGCGCTACCTCGGCTGGATCGTCCGGCTCGCCCCGATCGGCATCATCGGCCTGATCGGCGCGGCGGTGGCGAAGTACGGCGACGCGCTGTTCCGGCCGCTGTTCTCCACCACGCTCGCGGTGTACGTCGGCTGCCTGCTGGTGCTGTTCGTGGTGTACCCGATCCTGCTCCGATTCGTCGCCAAGGTGAGCCCGCTGAAGTTCTTCGCGAAGGCGGGCACGGCGATCCAGTTCGCGTTCGCCTCGCAATCCTCGTCCGCGACGCTGCCGCTGACCCGCCAGTCCGCGGTGAACCTCGGCGTCCAGCCGGCGTACGCCGCCTTCGCGACTCCGCTGGGCAGCGCGACGAAGATGGACGGCTGCGCGGCCGTGTTCCCGGCGATCGCGGCGATCTTCGTCGCGAACCTCTCCGGGGTGTCGCTGAACTTCTGGCAGTACGCCGGGATCGTCGTGGTCGCCGTGGTCGGCGCGCTGGCCACCGCCGGGACGACCGGCTGGCTGACCGCGTTCACGCTCACGACGTCGTTCATCGGGCTGGACGCCAAGCAGGTCGCGCTCGGCCTGGCGCTGATCTACTCGGTCAACCCGATCATGGACATGATGCGCACCGCGACGAACGTGGCGGGCCAGATCGTGGTCCCGGTCGTCGTCGCCCGCGGCGAGGGCCTGCTCGACGACGGCATCCTCAACGCGCCCACCACCCCGCCGCAGCACAGCGACGACGGCGCCGCGGCCCGCACCACCGCCTCGCCGTCCCCCGCCTGACCTGGGCAAAGGGAGCAAGGGACCTTTACTCACGCTCGTTTAGCCCTGCTAACCAAACGTGCGTAAAGGTCCCTTGCTCGCCTTCGGGGCCCGGCCTAGGACGGACAGGCGTGCAGGTCGGCGCGGGTGAGCCGGATGTCGGGCCAGCCCCGCAGTTCCGACGGCGACGTCACCTTCCACGTGCAGCCCATCGACGTGCCCGCGAGGTCGTACACCTCGGCCAGCACGGGCGAGGCCTGGCACGTGGGCGTCCCCGGGGTCGAGCCGGGGCATTCGTGCCGCACCACGATCACGTCGGGGGCCCCGTCCGCGCTGACGTCGTAGAGCGACAGCGTCCCGGCGTCGGCGAAGTACGGCTTCCCCGAGTCCTCCCACGTGCCGCCGCGATTGACGATCAGCTCGCCGTAGGACCCGCCCGCCGCGTCGTTCGCCTCGCCGCGGACCAGACAGGCCGACGTCGACCCTTCGATGCAGCGCAGCGAATCCTTGCCGAGCCGCACCCCCATCTCGGCGATCGTCAGCTCGATCGTGATGCCGGGCTCCGGGCCGATCCGCACGCGCCCGGCGCCACCCTGCGCGGCGTCGAGCAGCACCACCGGGGTGCTGCCGACGGTCATCGCCGCGAGCTGGTGGCACGGGCCCGCACCGCAGGTCGACGTCGTCGGGGGCGGGCCCGCCGACGGGGCCGCGGCCGCGCCGTCGCCACCGTCCGTGTCCGGATGCGGCCGCAGCACCACGACGCCTGCCAGCGCCGCCGCGGTCACCACCGCCGCGAGCAGCGCGGTGAGCAGCGCCGATCGCGGCGGCCGCAGTCCTGTACTCCGCATATCCCAGAGCGTAAGCGACCTCGCTCTCGGTGTCCGTCTATGTTGTGCCCGTGACGAACCCCGATTTGCCTCCAGCCCTGTACCTGCCCACCAGTGAGACGTCGGAAGATCACTCGGGCGCGTCGATCGAACTGCGCAAGACCCCGGACGGCCGGACCGCGCTGGTCGCCTTCACCTCGCTCGACCAGCTGGTCTCCTGTTGCGGCGAGCACCAGCCGTGGGCACGGGTGGCCACCGATTACCTGCCCTCGATCCACCAGGCTCGCCCGTACGACGTGATCGTCCTGGACTCGCCGCTCCCCCAGCACCTCCGCCACACGGAGCACGCCTGACGGCGAGGTTACGGCCGATTCGGCGCGATGAAGAACACAAGCAATCCACGACGTCCGATCCGTAGACTCCCCAGGTGCCGTGTCATGCGGTCAGCAGAGTAGCTGTCGGGACAGGAGGAGGTGCGTGGTGGCCGAGCAGGTCAGCGCGACGGTGACCAAGATCCTGGTCGCCAATCGGGGCGAGATCGCGGTGCGCGTGATCAGGGCGGCGAAGGACGCCGGACTGGCCAGCGTGGCGGTCTACGCCGACCCCGACCGCGACGCGCCGCACGTCAGACTGGCCGACGAGGCTTTCGCGCTGGGCGGCACGACCGCCGCCGAGAGCTACCTCGTGTTCGACAAGCTGCTCGACGTCGCCAAGCGTTCCGGCGCCGACGCGGTTCACCCCGGCTACGGCTTCCTCTCCGAGAACGCCGACTTCGCCCAGGCCGTCCTCGACGCCGGGCTGACCTGGATCGGGCCGAGCCCGCAGGCGATCCGCGACCTCGGCGACAAGGTCACCGCGCGGCACATCGCGATGCGTGCCGGTGCCCCGCTGGTGCCGGGCACGAAGGAGCCGGTCAGCGGCGCCGACGAGATCGTCGCGTTCGCCGACGAGCACGGGCTGCCGGTGGCGATCAAGGCCGCGTTCGGCGGTGGTGGCCGCGGGCTGAAGGTGGCGCGGACGCGCGAAGAGATCCCGGAACTCTTCGAATCCGCGACCCGCGAGGCGATCGCCGCGTTCGGCCGTGGCGAATGCTTCGTGGAGCGCTACCTCGACAAGCCGCGGCACGTCGAGGCGCAGGTCCTGGCGGATCAGCACGGCAACGCGATCGTCGTCGGCACGCGGGACTGCTCGCTGCAGCGGCGGCACCAGAAGCTCGTCGAGGAGGCCCCGGCGCCGTTCCTGACCGACGACCAGCGCAAGCGGATCCATGAATCGGCGAAGGCCATCTGCAAAGAGGCCGGGTACTACGGCGCCGGCACCGTCGAATACCTCGTCGCCACCGACGGCACGATTTCCTTCCTGGAGGTCAACACCCGGCTGCAGGTCGAGCACCCGGTGTCGGAGGAGACCACGGGCATCGACCTCGTCCGCGAGATGTTCCGTATCGCCCGCGGCGAGAAGCTGCGCTTCACCGAGGACCCGGAACCGCGCGGGCACTCGATCGAATTCCGCATCAACGGCGAGGACGCGGGCCGCGGCTTCCTGCCCGCCCCGGGCACCGTGACGAAGTTCGTCGCGCCGTCCGGCCCCGGCGTGCGGGTCGACTCCGGTGTCGAGGACGGCAGCGTGATCGGCGGGCAGTTCGACTCGATGCTGGCGAAGCTGATCGTCACCGGCTCGGACCGGCAGAACGCGCTGGAGCGCAGCCGCCGCGCGCTCGCGGAGATGGTCGTCGAAGGCATGGCGACGGTGCTGCCGTTCGACCGCGTGATCGTGGACGACCCCGCGTTCATCGGGGACGAGAACGGCTTCTCGGTGCACACGCGCTGGATCGAGACCGAGTTCGACAACAAGATCGAGCCCTTCGTCGCGCCGGAAGCGGCCGAAGCCGAGGAGCAGCCGCGCCAGAACGTCGTCGTCGAGGTCGGCGGACGACGTCTCGAGGTGTCGCTGCCGGGCGGGTTCGCGCTCGAAGGGGCCGGTGGTGGCGGCACAGCCGTCAAGGCGAAGCCGCGCAAGCGGGCCGGTGGGTCGAAGGCGTCCGTCAGCGGCGACGCGGTGACAGCGCCGATGCAGGGCACCATCGTCAAGGTGGCGGTCGAAGAGGGCCAGCAGGTCGAGGCCGGGGAACTCGTCGTCGTCCTGGAGGCGATGAAGATGGAAAACCCGGTCACCGCACACAAATCGGGTGTCGTGACAGGTCTCGCCGTCGAGGTCGGCGCCGCCGTGACGCAGGGCACGCAGCTCTTCGAGATCAAATAGCCGAATAGGCACGGATGTCATGGCTGGTCGCTCCCGACTCGGCCTACCATCTGTGGTGTGAACGAGGTTCCGTCTCCAGAGCTCCGGATCAGCGACCGTGACCGCGAAACGGCGCTGACCGCGCTCGGCGAGCACATGAGTGCGGGGCGGATCGACATCGACGAATTCGGTGAACGATCCGCCCAGATCACCGCGGCGAAGACCCGCGGTGATCTGGTGCGGGTCTTCGCCGATCTCCCCGAGCCACATCCCCGGTTCGACCAGACCTGGCAGACGGTGTCCGCGCCGCCGGTCCCCCAGGCCACCGCGGAGCCGCCCGCCGCGCCGCGCGCGACCTCGTGGTCACCGGCGCAGCGGGTGCTGGCCGGGGTGATGCCGCTGGTCTGGATCGCGGCGATCGTGCTGATGGTGACGACCGGGATCTCCTGGCTGATCATTCTCGTGCCGATCGGGCTGACCGCGGTCGGTAAGAGCCTCTGGGGCCAGAACTGGCACGGGCACGACCGGCACCGCCGCGAGCTGCGGGACCGCCGCCGCTACCGCGGCGAAGTCGACGGCTGAGCACGAGGAGCCGTCGTGGGCAACAGACCGGACATGCGGCTTTCCGACGCCGAACGGCAGGACGCGCTCGACGTGCTGGAGGAACACGTCCGCACGGGCAGGCTCGATCTCGACGAATACGGTGACCGCTCGGCGAAGGTGACCGCCGCCAAGCGCGTCAGCGAACTGGTGCCGTTGTTCGAGGATCTCCCGTCACCGCGGCCGGGCGTACTGCTCGCCGCGCCTGTCCCCGCCGCGCCACGCGTGCCGGACACCGCATCGCCGGGACGCTGGCTCGCCGCGAGCGCGGTGCCGATCGCCGCTGTCGTGGCGATCGCGCTGTTCTTCCTCACGCGGGGCACGTTCCTGGTGTTCCTGCTGCCGATCGGGGTCGCGCTGGCCCTGGGCAGCCGGTGGCGCCGCTGATCCACCGATCGGTGGATGTCCTCGCTCATCGGCTGATCCCGCGAGCGGGTGCGGGCTGAGAGAATCCGCTCATGTGGATGGTGGGCCTGCCGAGGGAGATCGACGCGCGCGGAGAGCGTCTCGGCGGTCCGATCCTCAGCGTGGTCAGCCTGCTCGTGCTCGGTGGCAGCATGATCTGGGCCGCGTTCTCCGAGCATGGTGACAGCGCGTACTGGACCGGCACGCTGGCCGTCGCCGGCGCCACCGCGGTGTGGCTGCTGGGCTTGATCCCGCTGTTCCCGCGTCGCCATCGGCATCCCGTGCTCACCGCCTGCTACTACGCCGGAATCCTGCTCGGCGCCGCGTACCTGGTCAGCAGGGCCGACCTGTTCACCGCCTTCGCGTCGATGGGGTATTCGCTGGCGTTCGCGCTGTTTCCCGCCCGCTGGAGCGTGTTCGCGGTGGCGGCCACCGCGGCGATTCCGTTGCTGGTCAAGGGTGGCTTGGGCGCGGACGCGAAAACGCCGTCGTGGGTGATCGTCGCGTCGGTGGCGGGGCCGATGCTCTACGCGGCGTGGTTCATCGGCGTGGAGAGCGACCGTCGGCGCCGCGCGAACACCGCGCTCGCCGAGACGAACGCGCAACTGGAGAAGGCGTTGGAGGAGAACGCCGGACTGCACGCCCAGCTGCTGACGCAGGCTCGCGAGGCGGGTGTGCTGGACGAGCGGCAGCGGATGGCCAGGGAAATCCACGACACGCTCGCGCAGGGCCTCACCGGCATCGTCACCCAGCTCCAGGCCGCCGAACGAGCCGTCGAGGACCCGCCCCGGCACCGGCGGCACCTGGCGCAGGTGAACGCGCTCGCGAGGGACAGTCTCAGCGAAGCCCGCCGCGCCGTGCAGGCATTGCGGCCGGAGCCGCTCGCCGACTCGCGGCTCCCCGACGCCGTCGCCGAACTGGCGCGGCGTTTCGCCGAAACCTCCGACGCCGACGTCCGCACGGAAACGACCGGGGACGCTCGGGCCCTGCTGCCCGAACTGGAGATCACGTTGTACCGCGTCGCGCAGGAAGCGCTGACGAACGCCGGAAAGCACGCACAGGCAACGAGAATCGGCCTTTCACTGTCCTATTCGGACGATGTGGTGATGCTCGATGTCCGGGACGACGGCGTCGGATTCCGGGTCCGCGACGTCGACGCACCACGCTCCGACGGCAGCGGGTTCGGGCTCCAGTCGATGCGGCAGCGGGTTCACCGGGTCGCAGGATCGCTGGCGGTGGAAAGCGCGCCGGGCGAGGGAACCGCGATCAACGCCCAGGTCCCGGCGATCCCCGCCTTCGGCGGCGAGGACGGGGCGGGCTGGTGATCCGGCTGCTGCTGACCGACGACCATCCGATCGTGCGCGACGGGCTGCGCGGCGCGTTCACCGGCGAGGACGACATCGAGGTGATCGGCGAGGCCGCCACCGGCGCCGAAGCGCTCGCCTTCGTCGCGAAACACCGTCCCGACGTGGTGCTGATGGATCTGCGGATGCCCGAGCTGGACGGGGTGAGCGCGATCCGGCGGCTCACGGCGGAGTTCCCGGCCGTGCGAGTGCTGGTGCTGACGACGTTCGCTTCCGAGACCGACGTCCTGCCCGCGATCGAAGCGGGCGCGACGGGCTATCTGCTCAAGGACGCGCCCGTCGGCGATCTGCTGCGCGCGGTGCGGGCGGCCGCGCGCGGGGAGTCCGTGCTCGCGCCGAGCGTCGCGGTGCGGCTGATGGGCCGGGTGCGCGAGCCCGCGCGCGGTTCGCTGACGCGCCGGGAACTCGAGGTGCTGCGGCTCGTCGCGGCCGGCGCCACAAACCGGGCCGCGGCGGGCAAGCTGTTCATCAGCGAAGCGAGCGTGAAGACGCATTTGCTGCACGTGTACGCCAAACTCGGCGTGAACGACCGCGCGGCCGCCGTCGGCGAGGCCTATCGTCGCGGTCTCCTCCTGCCCGGCGACGGGGCTGACTAGGCTCGGCCGGGTGGAACCGGTGGAGATCGACGCGGGAGCGTATTCCCTGCGCCAGCTACGGGCCGACCGGCGACTCGACGACCGGCCCGCACTGATCGAGGCGTTCGCCGACCCGGCACATCGCCGGTACGTGCTGAACTACCGCGTCCGCACCCTGGACGAGGCCACCGAGTACATCGCACTGCGGCTCGCCCAATGGGCTGGCGACGAACGCTGCTCGTGGGCGGTCGCCGAGCCGGCGACCGGACGGCTGCTCGGCGAGGTCGGCTTGCGAGAACTCGACCTCGCCGCCGGGTACGCGGAGGCTGCGGTGTGGGTGCACCCTGCCGAACGCCGCCGGGGAATCGCGAGTACGGCACTGGATGCCGCGCTGCGCTTCGGTTTCGGTGTTCTCGGACTCCGCGAAGTGAGCTATCGGTACGAGGAGAGCAACGCCGATTCCGCCGCGGTGGCCCGCCGCTGCGGCTTCACCCGCATCGGCCCGGAACCCGAACCCGCGCCGACCGGGGAACCCCTCATCCGCTGGCTCCGCACCGCCTGACCTCCGCCGGCCCCGGCCCCGCGGGGGGAGCAAGGGACCTTTGCTATCGCTTGGGGCACCCCTGCCCGCGCGCCAAGTCCGTGAAGGACTCCTTCACAGCGCTGAGCGCCGGTATGGAGTCCTTCACGTCGCTTCGCGCCCCTGCAACGCCGTTTTGTCGGACCCTGCGCGTAGCGTTTCGGGTAGGGGGCCTCAGGGTGTCCTGAATCTTCCGTTCATTCCTTCGTCGGGGCGGGGGGGGGGCCGAGGGGGTGTGAGGGGGCCGCCACCGAGGCCCCCCCCCCCGCGCGCCCGGGGTGTGGACCACCAACCCCCCCCCCCCCC
>NZ_JBHYIQ010000117.1:0-7419 GCF_042739895.1 Amycolatopsis sp. NPDC059021 | reverse complement strand
TCCTTGTGGGACTCTGGGTCCCGCAAGGAGGCCCCCACGGACGTCGGCGCGGAGTTGTCCACAACGACCCCGGCCATCCACAGATTTCCCGCGGCCCCACCAAACGGCCCCTGCCCTCGATACGCTGGTTGCAGGGGTGCCCCCGGGAGGGTGGGGGATGCTCTCAGGGATACAGGGTGGGGGATGCTCTTTTGCGATACAGGGCGAGGAGGCTCTCCGGGATGCAGGCGGGCGGGGTCAGCTGACGGGTTCGACGAGGCCCGCGCGGGCCTCGGGAGCTGCGGAGCGCAAGGCGTCCGCGGCCTCGTCACTGGGCTGTGACTGGGATTCCCGCTCGGCGTCGACCCGCGCCTTGTACAGCTCGATCTCGCGCCGGATCTGCTCGGCCGACCAGCCGAGCACCTCGGCGACCAGCCCGGCCACCTGCTCGGCGCAGTCGACGCCGCGGTGCGCGTACTCGATCGAGATCCGCGTCCGCCGCGCGAGCACGTCTTCCAGGTGCAGCGCGCCCTCGTGGCTGGCGGCGTAGACCACCTCGACCCCGAGGTAGTCCGGCGCCGCGTCCAGCGGCTTGAGCAGTTCCGGGCGCCCGTCGGCCAGCTTCAGCACCTCGTGCACCAGCGAGCCGTACCGGTCGAGCAGGTGCCGCACGCGGTACGGGTGCAGGCCGTGCTCCGCGGCGAGGTGATCGGCCTGGTTGACCAGCGCGTGGTACCCGTCGGCGCCGATCAGCGGGACCTTGTCGGTGATCGAGGACGGCGGACGGCCCGGCAGGTCGACCACCGCGGCGTCGACGGCGTCGGCCGCCATCACCCGGTACGTCGTGTACTTGCCGCCCGCGATCGCGACCAGCCCCGGCGCGACGCGCGCGACGGCGTGCTCCCGCGAGAGCTTCGACGTCTCTTCGCTCTCCCCCGCGAGCAACGGACGCAACCCCGCGTACACGCCCTCGATGTCGTCGTGCGTGAGCGGCGTCGCGAGCACGGTATTGACGTGCTCCAGCAGGTAGTCGATGTCGTGTTTGGTCGCCGCCGGATGCGCGAGGTCGAGGTTCCAGTCGGTGTCGGTGGTGCCGACGATCCAGTGGTTGCGCCACGGGATCACGAACAGCACGGACTTCTCGGTGCGCAGGATCATCCCCGATTCCGAGACGATCCGGTCGCGCGGGACGACGATGTGCACGCCCTTGCTCGCGCGCACCCGGAACCGGCCCCGGCCGCCGGACAGCCGCTGCAGCTCGTCGGTCCACACCCCGGTGCAGTTGATCACCGCGCCGGCCTGGATCTCGGTCTCCCGCCCGTCCTCGACGTCGCGCACGCGCACCCCGGAAATCCGGTCCGCCTCGCGCAGGAAGCCGACGACCTGGGTGGAGGTGCGGACGACGGCGCCGTAGTGCGCGGCGGTGCGCGCCACGGTCATGGTGTGCCGGGCGTCGTCGGACTGCGCGTCGTAGTACCGGATCCCGCCGATCAGCGCGGACCGCTTGAGCGCCGGAACCATCCGCAAAGCACCCGCACGGGTGAGGTGTTTCTGCCCCGGAACGGAGCGGGCGCCGCCCATCGTGTCGTACATCAGCAGGCCCGCGGCGGTGTAGGGCCGTTCCCACACGCGGTGGGTCAGCGGGTACAGGAAGCTGACCGGCTTCACCAGGTGCGGCGCGATCGTCGTGAGCATCAGCTCGCGCTCCCGCAACGCCTCCCGCACCAGGCCGAACTCCAGCTGCTCCAGATAGCGCAGCCCGCCGTGGAACAGCTTGCTCGACCGGCTCGACGTGCCGGAAGCGAGGTCACGGGCCTCGACCAGCGCGACCCGCAGCCCGCGGGTCGCCGCGTCGAGCGCGGTGCCCGCGCCGACCACACCCCCGCCGATGACCACGAGATCGAAGGTCTCCTTGCCGAGGCGCTGCCAGGATTCCTCGCGATGGAGCGGGCCCAGCCGCGCCGGGTTCTGGTCGGCTTCGCGCTGAGAGCTGGTCACGTGACACTCCTCCTCGGTACTCAGGGTTCCAGCATGGCACGTCCCGGTGACCATCCGCGCACCCTGGGATGACACGTGTGGCGTAACCCTCGACGATCTTGAAAACATGACTGCGTACGGCGCTGGAAGCAACTCGTACGCACAGGTAACGTCCCCGGGACGTGGGTCGGCAATGGCGCCGTACATCGCAGCTGAGCTCGACCCTGCGCGCAAAGTGTCCAGTGTGGAGGTCAGAACGTGAGTGCGGGAGCCATCTTCGTATGGGAGCTGCTGGGGACAGCGGCACTCATCTTGCTCGGTAACGGTGTCGTGGCGAACCACGTGCTACGCAAGAACAACGGCCACGGCGCGGGAACACTGTTCATCACCTTCGGCTGGGCGTTCGGCGTGTTCACCGGCGCCAGTATCGCCGCGCCGAGCCAAGCGCACCTGAACCCGGCCGTGACGCTCGGCCTCGCCATCGCCGGGAAGACCTCCTGGGCCGACGTCCCCTTCTACGTGCTCGGCCAGATGGTCGGTGCGATCATCGGCGCCGTGCTCTGCTGGGCGGCGTACAAACTCCAGTTCGACGATCACCCCGAGCCGGGCGAGACGCTGGGCATCTTTTCCACCGCACCGCAGATCCCGAACAAGGTGTGGAACCTCGTCACCGAGATCATCGGCACCTTCGTGCTGGTGGCCTGGATCCTGCTCAGCCCCGTCTACACCGCCGGCACCTCGGGCACGCCGACCTTCGGCAACTCGGCGCTCGGCTACGCCGGTGTGTCCTTTGTGGTCCTGGTGATCGGCATCTCGCTCGGCGGGCCGACCGGCTACGCCATCAACCCCGCCCGCGACCTCGGCCCGCGCATCGCCTACGCCTTCCTGCTGCCGATCAAGCGCAAGCGGGACGCGGACTGGGGCTACTCCTGGGTCCCGGTCATCGGCCCGCTGGCGGGCGGGGCGCTGGCCGCGCTGCTCTACCTCGGCGTGCACAACCTGACCTGAGCCCACCCCAGCAACGACTTTGGAGCCGACAAGCATGACTTCCTACGTAGCCGCGATCGACCAGGGCACCACGTCGACCCGCTGCATGATCTTCAACCACTCGGGCCGGGTGGTGGCGGTCGACCAGCGCGAGCACGAGCAGATCTTCCCCAAGGCGGGCTGGGTCGAGCACAACGCCGAGGAGATCTGGGAGAACACCCGCGCGGTCGCCGCCGGCGCGCTGGCCAAGGCCGACCTGCAGGCCGACGACATCGTGGCGGTCGGCATCACCAACCAGCGCGAGACCTCGCTCGTCTGGGACCGCACCACCGGCAAGCCGGTGTACAACGCGATCGTGTGGCAGGACACCCGCACCGACCGCATCGTCGCCGACCTGGGGGACCTCGGCGGCGGGCAGGAACGCTACCGCGCCAAGACCGGGCTGCCGCTGGCGACGTACTTCTCCGGCCCGAAGATCAAGTGGATCCTCGACAACGTCGAAGGCGCCCGTGAGAAGGCCGAGTCGGGCGACCTGATCTTCGGCAACATGGACACCTGGGTGCTGTGGAACATGACCGGCGGCACGGACGGCGGCGTCCACGTCACCGACCCGACCAACGCCTCGCGCACCCTCCTGATGGACCTCGACACCCTTTCGTGGGACGCCGGAATCGCCGAGGAGATGGGCATCCCGCTGTCCATGCTCCCGGAGATCCGCTCCTCGTCGGAGGAGTACGGCCGGGTCCGCGCGCGGGGCGCGCTGGCCGGGGTGCCGATCGCGGGCATCCTGGGCGACCAGCAGGCCGCGACCTTCGGCCAGGCCTGCCTTTCCTCCGGCGAAGCGAAGAACACCTACGGCACCGGCAACTTCGTCCTGCTCAACACCGGCACCGAGAAGGTGATGTCGGAGAACGGCCTGCTCACCACGGTCTGCTACAAGATCGGCACCAACGACACGGTGTACGCGCTGGAAGGCTCCATCGCGGTCACCGGTTCGCTCGTGCAGTGGCTGCGCGACAACCTCGGACTCATCTCCTCGGCCGCCGAGATCGAGCAATTCGCCGGCACCGTCGAGGACAACGGCGGCGCGTACTTCGTCCCGGCGTTCTCCGGCCTCTTCGCGCCGTACTGGCGTTCTGACGCGCGAGGCGCCATCGTCGGCCTCACCCGGTACGTCAACAAGGGCCACATCTCCCGCGCGGTGCTCGAGGCCACCGCGTTCCAGTCGCGCGAGGTGATCGAGGCGATGAACGCCGACTCCGGCGTACCGCTGAAGTCGCTCAAGGTCGACGGCGGCATGGTCGTCAACGAACTGCTCATGCAGTTCCAGGCCGACATCCTGGGCGTGCCGGTGATCCGCCCGGTGGTCAACGAGACCACCGCGCTGGGCGCCGCCTACGCCGCCGGGCTCGCCGTCGGCTTCTGGAAGACCGAGGACGACATCCGCACCAACTGGGCCAAGGACAAGCAGTGGGACCCGTCGATGGACGAAGCCCGCCGCGAATCCGAATACCGCAACTGGAAGAAGGCCGTCACCAAGACCTTCGACTGGATCACCGACGAAGCCTGACCGCCGGGACCACGGTATCGGGGGACCTTTGCTCTCCTTCGGCGAGAGCAAAGGTCCCTTGCTCCTCCTGCCCGGACGTCACGATGCCGCCGCACCAGCGAGCGCACCACCACCGGTCTGCGGAGCACCACGGGGTTTGACCGGCACCTGCCCGCCCGGCTTCGCGGGCACGGGCTTGGCGGGCGACGCCGACGGCGGCTTCGGTGGCGGGGCCGACGTCGGCCCCGGCAGCACGGTGAACGTGGCGGTCAGCGTCTTCCCGTTGTACTTGCACAGATAGCTGGCCTTGTAAGTCCCGGACCGCGAAGTGGCTTTACCCTTGCCACTCCACACGCCCTCGATACCCGCCTGCTTGGACAACTGGATCGGCTCCGCGAAACCGTCCGAATGCGCCTGCTCGGTCGCACCGCAGATCGGATACCCCGCCGTCACCGTGAGAATTTCCCCTGCTCGCACCGGATTCGGCTCGATGATGAGGCTGTCCTCCTCCGCGGCGCCTGCCGGAGCCGCGAACAACGTCGACCCCAGCAGTCCGCCCGCGACCAGGGCAGCCACCACCCGGGCACGTCCACGTCTTTCCTCGCTGTGCGCGCTCGCGCGCTTTTCCTTCGCCATAACCGGAACACGCCTGGCGCCCTGATGAAGTTGTCGGTGAAACGAACGAATACCTCAGGCATCCCACCCTTCCGGGTTCCCGGACCGCTCGTTCGGCGCGATCAGCCGGAACGACGCGCCCTGATCGTCCACAACCGCCGCGACCCGGCCGTACGCCGAATCGGCGGGCGGGGCCACGATCGTGCCGCCCAGCTCGGTCACCTTGGCCGCACTGGCATCCGCGTCCGCGACGGCGAAGTACGTCGTCCAGTTGGCGGGTACCTCGGGCGGGGTGTCCGCGGGCAACAGCCCGATGCCACCGGCGGGACGGCCGTCGATATCGAGCGTCGCGTACCGGAATCCCTCGGCGGAAATATCGCCGAACGAGTAGCCGAAAACCTCGCCGTAGAACGTCTTCGCCGCTTCGTAGTCGCGGGTCATGATCTCGTTCCACGCCTGCGTTCCCGGCGCCTCCAGCACCTGCGTGCCGAAATGCCTGCCCGGCTGCCACAGGCCGAACACGGCACCGGTCGGATCGGCCGCGACGGCCATCCGCCCCTCCGCCATCACGTCCATCGGCGCCATCAGGATCTGCCCGCCGGCACCGGTCACGGCGGCCGCGGTCTTGTCCACATCGGACACCGCGAGGTACGTGGTCCACACCGTCGGCATCCCGGCCTGCCCCGGCGGGATCTCGCCGATCCCGGCGACCGGACGGCCGCCGAGCATCGCCATCCCGTAGTGGCCGGTCTCCTCGCCACCCACCGCGACCTCCCAGCCCAGCAGCGCGCTGTAGAAGTCGACGGCCTTTCTCTGGTCGGGCGCCATCAGATCCACCCAGCAGGGTGTCCCGTCCGGCCAGCGTTCATCGCGGAACAACATTTCGGATCTCCCGGTCCCTAGTCGACGCCGGCTTGTGTCGGCGGTCACAGTGTTGCACCGGGGACCGACAAAAACGGGAGCGTCCGCTCAGACCACCGTCCCGCCGTCACCCGTCTGAGGGGCCCCGACCGGAATCCTGCTCACCTGGCGCCCGCTCGCGGGCACCGGTTCGGGCGCCGGTCGCGGCACGGTCTTCGGCGGCGCCGGAGCGGCGGGCGTGGTCGTGGCCGTCCTGGGCGCCTTGACCTCGAAGTTCCCGCTCACCGTGCGTTTCCCGCACAGCACGGAGACCGGGTAGAACCCGGGCTTGGCGTCCGGGTGCACGTGCCCGATCGCGTTCTGGACCAGCTTCGGTGTTTCGGTGACGACCTCGAACACACCGATGTCGAGCACCGGCGAAGTCACCTTTCCGAGTTCCTCGCGCGCGCAGCCGACGGCCACGAGCACGTCGTCACCCGGCAACGCCGGCTGCAGCGAGACGGACACATAGGGATAAGGCGACAACGACTCGGCGTCCGGTGCCCGTGACGGCTCCGGCTGCCCGGACGTCGTAGACGGAACGGGATCCGCGATTCCGGCGGCAGGCACCGCCAGCGCCATGCCGCACGCCAGCGCCGCGGCGATCGAGAGTCTCACCCTGGTCACCTCACGATCAAATGTGCGTAGACGATGATGTTGTCCAGATAGCTGTGCGCGTTCCGGTCGAAGGCGCCGCCGCACGTGATGAGCCGCAGCTCCGGCGTGTTCGTGTCGCCGTAGACGGCGTCGGTCGGGAAGCGGTCCTTGGCGACCTGGTCCACCTTGGTGACGGCGAACCGCGCGGTCGAACCGTCCTTGCGGGACACCGAAATCCGGTCACCCGGCGCGAGTTCGCGCAGCCGGTAGAAAATCCCCGCCTGCTTGTTCCCGTCGACATGGCCGAGAATCACCGCGGGCCCCATCTCCCCCGGCGTCGGGCCGTTCTCGTACCACCCGGCCTGCAACGGGGTCTCCACCGGCGGTACCTGCACGGTGTTGTCCGGGTTGAGCCCCAGCGGGATCAGCGAAGACCGCGCGCCGATCTTCGGGATGTCCAGCGAAACCGGTTCCGCCTTGGCCATGCCCTGCGCCTGCGCGGCGTTCTCCCCACCACTCGCCGGCGCCGCTCCCGCCTGCTGCGTTGTCGCCGGCGGCCGGGCGCCCGTCTCGCCGCCCGCACCAGGCGTCGAGAACACCAGGACCAGCGCCGCCAGGACGGCGAGCAGGACCACCACGAGCACGATCAGCGCCCGCCGGCTGCGCAACATCGTCGACGTCATTTCGTCCCCTCGGTACCTCTGTGGTGAGCGCGGGGGGGGCCCCCCCCCCCGCGCGCGGGGGCCCCCGGGGCCCCCCCCCCCCCCACCACCCGGGGGCGCCCCCCACCCGGAGACCGACCCCCCCGCCCAGAC
>NZ_JBHYIQ010000116.1:0-29363 GCF_042739895.1 Amycolatopsis sp. NPDC059021 | reverse complement strand
CCTTACGGGCGTCTGACGCCCGTAAGGTGGCCTTAACGGCAGGTGGGAGCCTAGGAAGCGAAGCCGCCGGTGCCTGCCCAGTCGAGGGCGAAGGCAGGGACCAGGCCCAGGATCAGGGTGACCAGGACACCCAGCGTGATCGCGGTGGTGGTGAACGCGCCGGGCACGGTGACCGTCGGGCCGTCCTTGGCGGGTTCGGAGAAGTACATCAGCACGATGACCCGCAGGTAGAAGAACGCCGCGACAGCACTGAACACCAGGGCCACCACGACGAGCGGGGCCATGCCGTCCGACAGTGCCGCGGAGAAGACCACGAACTTCCCGACGAACCCGCTCGTCAACGGAATACCCGCCAGCGCCAGCAACAAGAACGTGAACACCGCGGCCAGCACCGGTGAGCGTTTCGCCAGCCCCGCCCAGGCCGAAAGATGCGTGGCCTCGCCGCTGGAATCGCGCACCAGGCTGATCACGCCGAACGCCGCCAGCGTCGTGAAACCGTAGGCCAGCAGGTAGAACAGTGTGCTCGACAGGCCCTTCTCGGTCATCGCGATCGCGCCGACGAGCAGGAAGCCGGCGTGCGCCACCGACGAATAGGCGACCATGCGCTTGACGTCGGTCTGGGTCAGGCCCAGCACCGCACCGATCGCCATCGAGATGATCGCGACCGTCCACAGCACCCCGCGCCATTCCCAGCTCGTCGAGGAGAACGCGACCGAGAGCACCCGCAGGATCCCGCCGAACGCGGCGACCTTCGTGCACGCCGCCATGAACGCGGTCACCGGGGTCGGCGCGCCCTGGTAGACGTCCGGGGTCCAGGTGTGGAACGGGCCGACCGAGCCCTTGAACAGCAGGCCGACCACGAGCAGCCCGAGCCCGGCGAACAACAGCGTGTCCGAGCGGTCCGAGCCGGCGGCGGCGTTGGCGATGTCGGCCAGCTTCACGGAGTTCGCGTAGCCGTAGAGCAGCGCGAGTCCATAAAGGAAGAACGCCGAGGAGAACGCGCCGAGCAGGAAGTACTTGACCGCCGACTCCTGCGAGAGCAGACGCCGCCGACGCGCCAGGCCGCACATCAGGTAGAGCGGCAGCGAAAGCACCTCGAGCGCGATGAACATGGTGAGCAGGTCATTGGCCGCGCAGAACGCCATCATGCCGCCGAGCGCGAACAGCGTCAGCGGGAACACCTCGGTCTGCATGCCGGTCGACCCGGCCTGCGCGCGGTCCTGCACGGTGCCCGGCCGGATTCCGGCCTGCGCGACGAAAGCGCCGCCCGGCTCGACCGAGCGGTCCGCGATGAGCAGCACCGAACCCAGGGCCAGCAACAGCAGCGTGCCCCACAGGAACAACGCGGGGCGGTCCACCGAGATGGCCTTGCTGAACGTCGTCACGCCGTTCTTCGGCGCCGACGAGCTGACGTAGATGACCAGCGAGACCCCCGCCGCGGCGATGCCCACAATGGACAGAAAGACCTGCGACGGCCAGCGCATGTGCCGCGGCAGGAACGCCTCGAACAGCACGCTCACACAGGCGACGCCGAAGATGATCAGCACCGGCAGCACGGCCGCGTAGTCGATCGACGGCGTCTGCAGCTGTTGCGGCGCCTGCGTCAGAACAATGTCGAGCACGGTTACTTGCCTCCGTTAACCGCAGACATGGTCTGCTGCACCGACGGGGTGATCGTGTCGAGCACCGGCTTGGGGTAGAAGCCCAGTCCGATGATCAGCACGACCAGCGGGGCCAGGATCGCGATCTCCCGGCCGCCGAGGTCCTTAATAGACTTTTTCGCGCCCAATTCCGGCGCGATCGCCGTACCCGGGCCGCCACCGGCGCCGAGCAGAGCATCCCCGCGCACGGGGCCGGTCATGATGCGCTGGTAGAGCCAGAGCACGTACGCCGCGGCGAGCACCATGCCGACGGTGGCGATGATCGCGTACACCGGATGATCCACAAAGGACCCCAGCAGGACGAGGAACTCGCTGACGAACGAGTTCGTGCCCGGCAGGGACAAAGTGGACAGACCGGCCAGCAGCAGCATCCCGGCCAGCAGCGGCGTCACCTTCGACATACCGCCGTAGTCCGAGATCTTCGTCGACCCGCCGCGCACCACGATCATGCCGATGACCACGATCAGCATGCCGGTGGCGAGGCTGTGGTTGAGCATGTACGACACCGACCCGGCCATCGCCTGCTCGTTGAAGGCGAAGATGCCCAGCGCGATGAAGCCGAAGTGGGCGATCGAGACGTAGGCGATGAACCGCTTCATGTCCCGCTGCCCCGCCGCGAGGATCGATCCATAAAGGACACCCGCGACGCCGAGCACGAGGACCAGTGGCGCCAGCTGTTTGCTCGCCTCCGGGAACATCGGCAGGCAGTACCGCAGGAACCCGAACGTGCCGACCTTGTCCAGCACGCCGACCAGCAGCACCGCGACGCCGATCGGGGCCTCACCCGCCGCGTCGGGCAGCCAGGTGTGGAACGGCACCAGCGGCGCCTTGATGGCGAACGCCAGGAAGAACCCGAGGAACAGCCAGATCTGCGTACCGGTCGGCGCGTCGCGGACGACCGTGACCAGCGTGGCCCAGTCGAACGTGCCCTTGCCGAGTTTGTCCGAGGCCAGCGAGTACGCCCCGATCGCCGAGGCCAGCATGATCAGGCCGCCGAGGAACGAGTACAGGAAGAACTTCACCGCCGCGTACTGCCGGTTCGCGCCGCCGTAACCGCCGATGAGGAAGTACATCGGGATCAGCATGATCTCGAACAGCACGTAGAACAGGAAGACGTCGGTCGCGGCGAACACGCCGATCGTCAGCGCCTCCTGCAGCAGGATCAGCGACAGGAACCCGCCCGCGCTGCGCCCGGCCGGGAGCTTGTCGGTGACGCCCAGCGCGCCGACCACGATCGGCACCAGCAGCGCGATCACCGCGATCATGATCAGCGAGACGCCGTCGGTGCCGAACGAGATGTGGATGCCGAAGCCGGGGATCCAGTCCATTGAGGACACCTGCTGCAGCCGAGCACCCGAAGGCGAGTAGCTCGCCCAGAACGGGATGATCAGCAGGAATTCCACAATGGACAGCGCGAGCGCGGTGCGCAGCGCGAGCCGGTCGTTGGCCTTCATCGTGGCCACGACCACCGCCCCGACGACCGGCAGCAGGATGAGTGCGAGAAGCCAAGTCATCAGGAGAACCTCACCAGCAGGAGAGCCACGAGAAGCAGGAACGTGCCGCCGAGCATGGACAGCGCGTAGGACCGGACGAACCCGGTTTGCAGCCGCCGTAGCCGTCCGGACCCGCCGCCGAGCGCGGCGGCCAGCCCGTTGACCGCGCCGTCCACACCGCGGTTGTCGACGTAGACCAGCGCGCGGGCGAGCCAGGTGCCGGGCCGGGCCACCACGGCTTCGTTGAGCGCGTTGCCGTAGAGATCCTTGCGCGCGGCCTTGGTGACGACCGAGACGCGCTCGGGGCGCTCGACCGGGACGTCGCGGCGGAAGATCAGCCAGGCGATCAGGACACCCAGCAGCGAGAGCACGACCGCCGCGACCGAGATGACCCACGCTTCGACCGGCAGGTGATGAGCCTCGACGGTTTCGCCGACCGACGGAGCGAGCCACTCGGTGAACCGGTGGCCCAGCGCGAAGAACGCGCCCGCGCCGACCGAGCCGACCGCGAGGATCGCCATCGGGACCCACATGACCGGCTTCGACTCGTGCGGGTGGAAGTCGCGGCCGTCCTCGCTCTTGAGGTCCTTCCAGCGTGCCTTGCCGTGGAAGGTCATCACCATCAGGCGCGTCATGTAGAACGCGGTGAGCCCGGCGCCGAGCAGCGCCGCGCCGCCCATCACCCAGCCGCGCCAGCCACCCTGGCCGAGCGCCGCCTCGATGATCGCGTCCTTGGTGAAGAAGCCCGACAGCGGCGGGATGCCGATCAGCGCGAGGTAGCCGAGGCCGAAGGTCGCGTAGGTGATCGGCATCTTCTTCGCCAGGCCACCGAACTTGCGCATGTCGACTTCGTCGTTCATGGCGTGCATGACCGAACCGGCACCGAGGAACAGCCCGGCCTTGAAGAAGCCGTGCGCGACCAGGTGCATGATGCCCAGCGCGTACGCCACCGGGCCGAGGCCGACCGCCAGCATCATGTAACCGATCTGGCTGACCGTCGAATACGCGAGGACTTTCTTGATGTCGTCGTAGGCACAGCCGACGATGCATCCGATCAGCAGCGTCACCGTGCCGACGAGGGTGACGATGAGCCGTCCGTCCTCGGTGGCGTTGAAGATGACGTTCGAGCGGGCCACCAGGTAGACCCCGGCGGTGACCATGGTTGCCGCGTGGATCAGGGCCGACACCGGGGTCGGGCCCTCCATCGCGTCGGGAAGCCAGGCCTGCAACGGGAACTGGCCGGACTTACCGCAGGCCCCGAGCAGCAGCAGGATCGCCATCGCGGTGATCGCCGCCGGCGGGAACTTGCCCGCGCTCACCGCGTCGAAGACCTGCGCGTAGCCGGTGGAGCCCGAGTACTTGAACATGATGAAGATCGCCAGCGCGAGCCCGACGTCCCCGACGCGGTTCATCAGGAACGCCTTCTTCGCCGCGGTCGCAGCGGAGTTGCGGCCCTGGTACCAGCCGATGAGCAGGTAGGACGCGAGGCCGACGCCTTCCCAGCCGAGGTACAGCGTCACGAAGCTGTTGCCCAGCACCAGAACCAGCATCGAGGCGACGAAGAGATTCAGGTACGCGAAGAAGCGGTACCGGCCTTCGTCGGACTCCATGTAGCCGATCGAGTAGAAGTGGATCAGCATGCCGACGCCGGTGATGAGCAGCACGAACGTCAGCGACAGCGCGTCGACGCGCAGTCCGAAGTCGACCTGCAACGCGGACACCGGGATCCACGAGAACAGCTTGGTGTCCACAGTGGATTTGGTGTCGGCGGCGAAGAACAGGATGACGCCGTAGACGAAGGCGAGCGTGACGGTGGCACAGCCGAGCAGATGCCCCCACGCCTTCGCGCGCTTGCCCGCCAGCAGCAGGATCAGCGCGCCGAGGGCGGGAAAGGCCACCAGCAGCCACGATGATGCGGTCACTCGGTGTCTCCCTTAGTACTTCAGCAGGTTGGTGTCGTCGACCGAGGCCGAGCGGCGGGTGCGGAAGATCGCCATGATGATCGCCAGCCCCACCACGACCTCCGCGGCGGCCACGACCATCACGAAGAACGCCATCACCTGGCCGTCGAGCCCGCCGTTGATGCGGGCAAAGGTGACCAGGGTGAGGTTCACCGAGTTCAGCATCAGCTCGATGCACATGAACACGACGATCGCGTTGCGCCGCACCAGGACGCCGACCGCGCCGATGGCGAACAGCAGCGCCGAGAGCAGCAGGTAGTAGGTCGGAGTCACTTCTTCTCCTCCCCCTCAGTTCCTTCGGACACAGTGGCCGCTGTCTCGGCGGACTCGGCCCCGACGAGCGCGTGCGCGTCGGCCTTCGGCTCCGTGTCGGCGACCTGCTTGCGCTCCTCGTTCAGCTGGACCGCCGAGGTCGACTCGATCAGCGCCGAGAGCGACTCGGGGGCGACCGAGCCGTCGGGCAGCAGCGCCGGGGTGGCCACCGAGTTGGCGGTGGCGAAGACGCCGGGGCCGGGCAGCGGCGACGGGCGGTCGTGCTCGCCGCGGAACCGGTCGATGACCAGTTCGCGCTGCGACTTCTTGGCGCCCTTGCGGTGCCGGTCGGTGAAGGCCAGCACCATCGCGCCCATCGCGGCGGTGATCAGCAGCGCCGAGGTCAGTTCGAACGGGAACAGGTACTGGGTGAAGATCAGCCGCCCGAGGCCGCCCGCACCGCCGCCGTTCGGGCTGTACGGGTCGAGCGGGGCGGCCGGGGTGACGTTCACGAGCGAGCGGAACAGGCCCGCGGCGATCAGCCCGGCGAGCCCGATACCGAGCAGGCCGGCCATGAGTCGTTGCCCGCGCAGGACTTCGACCACCGAGTCGGAGCTTTCCCTGCCGACCATCATCAGCACGAACAGGAACAGCATCATGATCGCGCCGGTGTAGACGATGATCTGGGTGAAGCCCAGGAACGGCGCCGACTGGAGCATGTACAGCGCGCCCAGCGAAAGCATCGTCAGCACCAGCCACAGCGCCGAGTGCACGGCGTTGCGGGAGAAGATCATGCCGAGCGCGCCGAGCAGGCAGACCGGGCCGAGGATCCAGAACGCGATGGCCTCACCGGTGGACACCGAGGCGTTGACCGCGGGCGCCTGCGCGAGGAATGCGGCGATCACTTGACCGTCTCCCCTCGGGCCAGCTCCGGACCGTTGACGTAGTAGTCCTGCTCGTTGTCCCCGAGACGCATCGGGTGCGGCGGCTGCTCCATGCCGGGCAGCAGCGGCGCGAGGAGATCTTCCTTGGTGTAGATGAGGCGCTGCCGGTCGTCGTCGGCCAGCTCGTAGAAGTTGATCATCGTCAGGGACCGGGTCGGGCAGGCCTCGACGCACAGCCCGCAGCCGATGCAGCGCAGGTAGTTGATCTGGTAGTCCGCGCCGTAGCGTTCCCCTGGCGAGTACCGCGCTTCCTCGGTGTTGTTCCCGCCCTCGACGAAGATCGCGTCCGCCGGGCAGGCCCACGCGCACAGCTCGCAGCCGACGCACTTCTCCAGCCCGTCCGGATGCCGGTTGAGCTGGTGCCGCCCGTGGTAGCGCGGCGCCGCGGGGGCACCGGCCTCGGGATATTCCTCGGTGGCGACCTTCTTGAACATCATGCCGAAGGTGACGCCGAAGCCCTTGATCGGATCAAACATCCCCATCGCCGGCCTCCCTTCCGGTGGATACGGCGGCGGGCTTGCGCTTGGCCGCCCTCGCCTCGGCCTTGGCCAGTGCCTTCTGGCGCGGGGTGCTCTCGGGGACCTTCAGGTCCAGCGGCGGCAGCGGGTGCCCGCCGCCGGTGATCGGCACGTAGTCCTCGTCCGGGACCTTCTTGTCCGGCAGCAGCAGGCTCAGCAGCACGATCAGGACGAGGACCACGCCCGTGCCGATGAGGATCTGCGGGGTGGAAAGGCCGCCGTTGTTCTTGACCGCGCGGAACGCGGCGATGACGACGATCCAGACCAGGTTGGCCGGGACGAGGACCTTCCAGCCCAGCCGCATGAACTGGTCGTAGCGCAGCCGGGGCAGCGTGCCGCGCAGCCAGATGAATCCGAACAGCAGCACGAACGTCTTCGCGAAGAACCAGAGCAGCGGCCACCAGTTCTGGTTCAGCGGCGAGTCGGCGCCGACGAACGGGAACTTCCAGCCGCCGAGGAACAACGTCGTCGCGAACGCCGAGACGATGACCATGTTGACGTACTCGGCGAGGAAGAACATCGCGAACTTCATCGAGCTGTACTCGGTGTGGAACCCGCCGACCAGCTCGGATTCGGCCTCCGGGAGGTCGAACGGCGCGCGGTTGGTCTCACCGACCATCGAGATCGCGTAGATCACGAAACTCGGCAGCAGCAGGTAGAAGTACCAGCCGCTTTGCTGCGCCTCGACGATTCCCGACGTCGAAAGTGTTCCCGAGTAGAGGATGACGGCCACAATGGACAGTCCCATCGCGATCTCGTACGAGATCACCTGCGCGGCACTGCGGAGGCCGCCGAGCAGCGGGTACGGCGAGCCGGAGGACCAGCCCGCCAGCACGATGCCGTACACGCCGATCGAGGAGCAGGCGAGGATCACCAGCACGCCGACCGGGAGATCGACCAGCTGGAGCACGGTGCGCTCGCCGAAGATCGAGACCACCGGGCCGAACGGGATCGCCGCCAGCGCGATCAGCGCGGGCACCGCGGAGATCACCGGCGCGAGGAAGTACACCTTGCGGTCGGCGGTGTCCGGGATGACCTGCTCCTTGAACGGGAGCTTGATCGCGTCCGCGAGGGACTGCAGGTAGCCGCCGGGGCCGACGCGGTTGGGGCCGGGCCGGTTCTGCATCCGGCCGACCGCCTTGCGCTCCCAGACGATCAGGAAGATCGTCAGGATCGGGCCGATCAGCAGGATGACGACGGCCTTGATGAGGATCAGCCACCACGGGTCGTCGGCCAGCAGCGCCGCCCGTTCGGCCGCGCTCGGGATGCCGCCCACCGCGGTGTCCGCGTGGGTGAGGATCGCGCTCACTGCTCACCTCCGGTGATGCTGACGACCGCGCCGTGGCCCGCGCCGAGGGTGGCGCGGACGGCGGAGCCGTCGGAGTTGCCCGGGAGCCACACGACGCCGTCGGGCAGGTCCGCGACCTCGACCGGCAGCGTGATCGCGCCGCGTTCGGTGCTCACCTTGACGACCTTGCCGAGCCCCTCGGCGGTCTTGGCCGACAGCCGTGCCACCGGCTTGCGCTGGGTGCCCTTGAGGTGTGGTTCGTCGTCCTGGAGCGAGCCGTTGTCGATCAGCTGCCGCCAGGTCGCGAGCACCGCCTTCCCGTCCCCTGCCTGCGGCGCCGTGAAGGCCTCCTTCACAGCGCTCAGGTCTGTGAAGGAGGCCTTCACGGAACGCTGGAGCCTGGTGAAGTCGGCGTAGGAGGCGGCGGGGGTTTGGGTGAAGATGTCGGCGTCCATCTCGACGGCGAGGGTGTCGAGGACGCGACAGTCGGGCAGGGCACCGGTGCCTTCGAGCGTGACGTCGAACTCGCGGCGGCGGCCCTCCCAGTTGAGGTAGCTGCCCGCCTTCTCGACCGCCGGGGCGATCGGGAGGACGACGTCGGCGCGTTCGGTGACCGCGCTCGGCCGCAGCTCCAGGCTCACCACGAACCCGGCGTTGTCCAGCGCGCGGCGCGCGAGGTCCGGGTCGGGCAGGTCATCCGGGTCGACGCCACCGACGAGCAGGCCGTCGAGCTGCTGTCCCGAAGCGGCCTGGAGGATGCCGGTGGTGTCGCGGCCCGCCTCCGCGGGAATCGTGACGCCCCAAGCCTTTTCGACCTCGGCGCGAGCGTCGGCGTCGGTGACGGGACGGCCGCCCGGCAGCAGCGTCGGCACCGCGCCCGCCTCCAGCGCGCCGCGTTCGCCCGCCCGGCGCGGGATCCACGCCAGCCGCGCGCCGGTGCGCTCGGAAAGCCGGTGCAGCGCCGAGAACAGGCCAGGCACCTCGGCGGCGCGCTCGCCGACGAGCACGACAGCGCCGTCACCCGCCAAGGCCTCGTCGAGGTCCGCGGCGTGGGCGGCGATGCCGTCGATCGCGGCGGCCTCACCGCCGGGCACGCAGGCCAGCAGTTCACCGAAGGTCTTGCGCACCGACGACGTCGTCCACTGTCCCAAGTGGACGACCCGGGTGCGGTTCTTGCGGGCCGCCTTGCGCAGCCGCAGGAACACGATCGGCGCCTCGTCCTCGGGCTCGAACGCGACGCACAGCACCGTGCGGGCCCGCTCGATCTCGCCGAACGTCACGCCGGTCTCGGGTGTCGTCCCGACCACCGACGCCGTCAGGAAGGCCAGCTCCTCGGCCGAGTGCGCCCGCGCGCGGAAGTCGATGTCGTTGGTGCGCAAGGCGATCCGGGCGAACTTCGAGTACGCGTAGGCGTCTTCGACGGTCAGCCGTCCACCGGCCAGGACACCGACGCCCTTGCCGTCACGGGCCTTGCTCAGGCCCTCGGCGGCGGCACGCAGCGCGTCGGTCCAGGAAGCCTCTTCCAGCACGCCGGTCTCGCGGTTGCGGACCTGCGGACGGCGGAGGCGGTCGGCGGCCTGCGGGTACCGGAACGCGAACCGGCCCTTGTCGCAGATCCATTCCTCGTTGACCTGCGGGTCGTCACCGGCGAGCTTGCGCATCACCTTGCCGCGCCGGAAGTCGGTCCGCTCGGCGCAGCCGGACGAGCAGTGCTCGCACACGCTCGGCGCGGACACCAGGTCGAACGGCCGGGACCGGAACCGGTACGCGGCGCTGGTCAGCGCGCCGACCGGGCAGATCTGGATGACGTTGCCGGAGAAGTACGACTGGAACGGCTCGCCGCTGGTCGTCCGCGACGCGAGGTCGAGGACGTCCGCGGTTTCGGCGGTGCCGATCTGCTGGTGCGCACCGCGTTCGAGGAGTTCGATGAACGGGTCGCCGGCGATCTGCGCGGAGAAGCGGGTGCAGCGCTGGCAGAGCACGCAGCGTTCGCGGTCGAGCAGGACCTGCGAGGAGATCGGCAGCGGCTTGGGGAACGTCCGCTTCGTGTCGACGAACCGGGATTCCGGGCGGCCGTGCGCCATCGCCTGGTTCTGCAGCGGGCACTCGCCGCCCTTGTCGCAGATCGGGCAGTCCAGCGGGTGGTTGATGAGCAGGAGCTCCATCACTCCCTGCTGGGCCTTGTCCGCGACGGCCGAGGTCAGCTGCGTCTTGACGACCATGCCGTCGGCGACGGTCATGGTGCAGGACGCCTGCGGCTTCGGCATCGGGCGGCCGCCCATCTCGACCTCGACGAGGCACTGGCGGCAGGCGCCTGCCGGGTCGAGCAGCGGGTGGTCGCAGAAGCGCGGGATGACCGTGCCGAGGCGCTCGGCGGTGCGGATCAGCAGCTCACCCTTGGGCGCGATGACCTCTTCGCCGTCGATGACCAGCTTGACGTGGCCTTCGGGCACCGGAGTCTCGGTCTTGGGCTCTTCGGGTGCGATCGTCATGCCTGCCCTCCGGGAGAGCTGAAGGGGACTTTCCTTGCATGTGATGCGCTGAAGGGCGCTTTCGTCGCATCTGCTGAGACGAAAGTCCCCTTCAGCATCTTTGAAGCCGTCACGCGCCCACTCCAGCCAGTTCGGGCTTGGCCTCGTTCTTCGCCTTGTTCTGCTCACACAGCGCGAGGAACTCGTCCCGGAAGTACTTGATGCCGCTGGTGATCGGCGAGACGGCGCCGTCACCGAGCGCGCAGAAGGACCGGCCGAGGATGTTGTCGCAGACGTCGAGGAGGGTGTCGATGTCCTCGGGCGTGCCGTGGCCTTCGACCATCCGCTCCAGGATCTGCGCGAGCCAGTAGGTGCCCTCGCGGCACGGGGTGCACTTGCCGCAGGACTCGTGCTCGTAGAACTGCGTCCACTTCATCACGGCCCACGGCACGGACACCGTCTCGTTGAACACCTGGACCGCGGTGGTGCCGAGCATCGACCCGGCCTCCGCGGCGCCCTCGAAGTCCAGGGGGATGTCGAGGTGCTCGGCGGTGAACATCGGAGTCGACGAGCCGCCGGGCGTCCAGAACTTGAGCGGGACGCCGTCCTTCATGCCGCCCGCCATGTCCAGCAGCTCGCGCAGCGTCGTCCCGAGTGGACACTCGTACTGGCCGGGCCTCTCGACGTGGCCGGAGATCGAGTAGATCTTCGGACCCGGCGACTTCTCGCGGCCCATCTGCCGGAACCAGTCGGATCCGGCGTTGACGATGTACGGCGCGCTGGCGATGGTCTCGACGTTGTTGACCGTGGTCGGCGCCGCGTAGAGCCCGGCGGCCGCGGGGAACGGCGGCTTGAGCCGCGGCTGGCCGCGACGGCCCTCCAGCGAGTCGAGCAGCGCGGTTTCCTCGCCGCAGATGTACGCCCCGGCGCCCGCGTGCACGGTGATGTCGAGGTCGAAGCCGGAGTCGAGGATGTTCTTGCCGAGGTAGCCCGCTTGGTAGGCCTCGCGGACGGCCGCGTTGAGGCGGCGGATGCAGTGCAGCGCTTCCCCGCGGACGTAGATGAAGCAGTGGTGCGACCGCATCGCGTACGAGGCGATGATGCAGCCCTCGATGAGCGAGTGCGGGTCCGCCATCATCAGCGGGATGTCCTTGCAGGTCCCCGGTTCGCCCTCGTCGGCGTTGATCACCAGGTAGTGCGGCTTGTCCTCGTTGGGCGGCATGAACGACCACTTGACGCCCGCCGGGAAGCCCGCGCCGCCGCGGCCGCGCAGGCCGGAATCCTTGACCAGCTGGACGAGCTGTTCGGGCGTTCCCTTGAGCGCCTTGCGGATCGCGGTGTAGCCCTCGAGCTGTTCGTAGGTGGCCAGCCGCCAGGAGTTGGGCGACAGCCAGCGCTTCGTCAGAACCGGGGTAATGGGATCGGCCATTACTTCTTCTCCCCCTCTTTCGAAGGCACAGCAGGGAGCGGGACGTCGCTCGCGACCGGCGCCGTCCAGCCCCGCTGCTGCGCGATCTGCGCGCCCCGCAGCGTTTCCACGGCCTGGGACGGGCCGTCGACGTCGCCGTTGTAGATCGCCTCGTCCTCCGGGAAGAACCCGGCAAGCTGCAATTCGGCGCCCTTGAAGTCGGTCAGCGGCGCGCCGCGCGTCGGCGCGGGTTTCTTGCCCGCCTGCAACGCGTCCACCAGCGCGACCGCCTTGTCCGGCGTCTGGTTGTCGAAGTACTCGTAGTTGACCTGGATGACCGGGGCGAGATCGCAGGCCGCGAGGCATTCCGCGTGCTCCAGCGTGATCGAGCCCTGCTCGCCCGGTGTGCCCGCGGTTTCCTCGTGCCCCAGCGGGTTCTCCTCGGAACCCAGGTGCGTCTGGAGCTTCTTGTAGATCGCATCCCCGCCGAGCGCCGCGCACAACGTGTTGGTGCAGACGCTCACCAGATGTTCACCGCAGGGGCGGCGCTTGTACATCGTGTAGAACGTCGCGACCGCGCTGACCTCGGCGTCGGTGAGCCCGAGTTGCGTGGCGCAGAAGGAAATCCCCTCCTGGGACACGTAGCCCTGCACCGACTGCACGAGGTGCAGCATCGGCAGCAGCGCCGAACGCGACATCGGGTACCGCTCGATGAGGTTCTTCGCCTTGGCGACGATGTCGTCGCCGAAGACGTCCTCCAGCGGCGGCGTCTCGGCCAGGATGGCTTCGGCCACCTCGGGTTCCGGCGCGATGCCGACCACGTCGGTATCCGGGCCGGCGGCCATGTGGGTGGTCTCGGCCGCGTTCGGCCCGGGCTCGGGCACGGCGGTACTTGAAGTCATCGGTCCACTCCCCCCATCACGGGGTCGATCGAAGCGATGGCGGCGATCACGTCCGCCACCAGCCCGCCCTCGGCCATCGCGGGCATCGACTGCAGGTTCACGAAGCTCGGTTCGCGGATGTGGACGCGCAGCGGCCGCGTGCCGCCGTCGGAGACGAGGTGCGCGCCCAGTTCGCCGCGCGGCGACTCCACCGGCGAGTACACCTGGCCCGGCGGCACCTTGAAGCCCTCGGTGACCAGCTTGAAGTGGTGGATCAGCGATTCCATCGACTGGCCCATGATCTTGCGGACGTGCTCGAGCGAGTTGCCGAGGCCGTCGCTGCCCAGCGACAGCTGCGCGGGCCACGCGATCTTCTTGTCCTCGACCATGACCGGGCCGGGTTCGAGCATCTTGAGGGCCTGCTTGATGATCCGCAGGCTCTGGTGCATCTCCTCGACGCGGATCAGGTACCGGGCCCAGCAGTCCGCGTCGGTCGAGGTCGGGATGTCGAACTCGAACTCGTCGTAGCGGGAGTACGGCTCGGTCTTGCGCAGGTCCCACGGCAGCCCGGCCGAGCGCAGCACCGGGCCGGTGACGCCGAGCGCGAGGCAGGCGTCCACCGGGAGGTAGCCGACGCCCTTGAGCCGGTTGCGCCAGATCGGCTGACCGGTGAAGAGCTTGTCGTACAAGGGAAGGCGCTTGTCCATCGTCTTGACGAACTCGGTGACCTTCTCGTGGTAGTCCTCGGGCATGTCCTGCGCGAGGCCGCCGGGGCGGATGAACGCGTGGTTCATCCGCAGGCCCGTCAGGTGCTCCAGCAGGTGCAGCACCTCTTCGCGCTCGCGGAACCCGAGCGTCATCGCGGTGGTGGCGCCCAGCTCCATGCCGCCGGTGGCGATGTAGACCAGGTGCGAGCCGATGCGGTTGATCTCCAGCAGCATGACGCGCAGCAGCTCCGCGCGCGGCGGGGCCTTGATGCCGAGGAGCTTCTCGACGCCGAGGCAGTACGCCATTTCCGTGGAGAGCGGCGCGAGGTAGTCCATGCGCGTCACGAAGGTGACGCCCTGGGTCCACGTCCGGTACTCGCAGTTCTTCTCGATCCCGGTGTGCAGGTAGCCGATGACCGAGCGGAGCTGGGTGACGGTCTCGCCCTCCATCTCCAGCACGAGCCGGAGCACGCCGTGCGTCGACGGGTGCTGCGGGCCCATGTTGATGACCATGCGCTCGTCGTGCTTGGCGTCCTCGATGAGGTCGTCCCAGTCACCGCCTGACACCGTGTAGACGGGGCCTTCGGTGGTTTCGCGCGACTCGGCGTAGTCGACGTCGCCGGTGCTGTCGGAGCCTTTGGCGGTGGTGTCGGTGCCGGTGCTGACGTCGGCGATGTTCTCGGTGCTCACGAGTACGACCTCCGCTGATCGGGCGGTGGGATCTCCGCGCCCTTGTATTCCACCGGGATCCCGCCGAGCGGGTAGTCCTTGCGCTGGGGGTGGCCGTCCCAGTCGTCCGGCATGAGGATCCGGGTGAGCGCGGGGTGGCCGTCGAAGACGATCCCGAACATGTCCCAGGTCTCGCGCTCGTGCCAGTCGGCCGTCGGGTAGAGCTCGACGATCGACGGGACGTGCGGATCCTCGACGTCCATGGCGACCTCGAGCCGGATGCGGCGGCGGTAGGTCATCGATGTCAGGTGGTAGACCGCGTGCAGCCGCTGCGGGACGTCGGCGCCGTAGTCCACACCGGACACCGAGCTGCACAGCTCGAACCGCAGCCCCGCGTCGTCGCGCAGGGTCCGGACGACGCCGACCAGGTGCTCGCGGTCGACGTAGAAGGTGATCTCGCCGCGGTCGACCGTGGTCTGGAGGATCGCCTCGGCCGGGATCTTGTTGTCCGCCAAGGCGGCGTAGAACTCGTCGGCGAACTCGTCGAACCAGCCGCCGTACGGGCGTTCGGCCGGGGGCGGGCTGTACGCCGGGAGCCGGACGCCGCCGTAGCCGGAGGTGTCGCCGGTGCCGGAGACGCCGAACATGCCCTGGCGTTCACGGCCGGCGACGACGGGCTCGGCCGGGCGTGTGCCGCGGGGTTCGAGCCCGCCTTCGGGGCGTTCGGCCGACGACTGCTCGCCGCCTGGTTCTGGTTTGTTTTCAGGCACTTCGATCACTTCTTCGCGTACTTGACCGACGAGGGCACGAGTTCGGTGCGGGCGCCGCTGGCCGCGCGGATCGCGGCGCGGCGCGCGTTGATCGGCTCGTCCTGGATCTTGGCGTGCAGCTTGAGGATCGCGTCGAGCAGCATTTCCGGGCGCGGCGGGCAGCCGGGCAGGTACATGTCGACCGGCACGATGTGGTCGACGCCCTGCACGACGGCGTAGTTGTTGAACATGCCGCCGGAGGAGGCGCAGACGCCCATCGCGAGCACCCAGCGCGGCTCGGCCATCTGGTCGTAGATCTGGCGCAGGACCGGGGCCATCTTCTGCGTGACGCGGCCGGCGACGATCATCAGGTCGGCCTGACGCGGGGTGGCGCTGAAGCGTTCCATGCCGAAGCGGGCGATGTCGTAGCGGGAACCGCCCACGGTCATCATCTCGATCGCGCAGCAGGCGAGGCCGAACGTGGCGGGCCACAGGGAGTTCTTGCGTGCCCAGTTGACCAGGCCCTCGAGGCTGGCCAGCAGGATGCCGTTGGGGAGTTTCTCTTCCAGGCCCATGGTTCTAGTTCCAATCCAGGCCGCCGCGCCGCCACACGTAGGCGTACGCGAAGCCGACCGTCGCGATGAACAGCACGATCTCCACCAGGCCGAACAGGCCGAGCGCGTCCGCCGAGACCGCGAACGGGTAGAGGAAGACCATCTCGATGTCGAACAGGATGAACAGCATCGCGGTGATGTAGTAGGCCACCGGCATGCGTCCCGCGCCGACGAGCGGCTGCGGGGACGGTTCGATCCCGCACTCGTAGGCGGACAGCTTGGCCTTGTTGTAGCGGCTCGGGCCGACCAGCGGGCCGAGCAGCACCGAGAGCACCGCGAACGCGAGCGCCAGCACGAACAACAGGACCAGGGGGAGATAGACCTTGAGGCCGGGCGCCTGAGCGACCTGCTCGGTGCTCGCCTGCGTCAGCACGGGCAACATCAGCACGGGGTTTCGCCATCCTTTCCGCGCCGCTGCGGTTTGCGTGTGGTGGTACGCACGTCGCCTCGTCGGCTTTTGCCCGCACCCTAAGGGAGCTGGGTCACACCGCCGAGGGTCAGGGCACCCTTACGGCCCGTGAGGCCGTAGAGGTCTGCTTGTGAAATAGTTCACAAGCCACTGGTCGCGGATGTGAAGGGATTCACAAAGCATGGCCCGACTATAGGACGTGACTCACATTCTTGTCCCTAGGGGCTGCGGTATAAGGGTTACCTAACCCGCAGGACAAACCGGACGCCGACACTCCCGGCCGCAAAGCTGAGACCAGCGCGAAGCCCGGCGAAGATCGATTCGGGGCCCGGACAAACCGTCGCGGCCCTGTGACTTATCACACTGACCGGCCGGGCAACCATTGCTCCACCTGGGTGTCCATCGCCCCCGCCGTCCGCGTGAACGGGACCTGCCGGGCGGTGGGTATCGCCTGGGCATTCCCCCCACCCTCCCGGGGGCACCCCTGCAACCAGCGTATCGCCTTTGACCTGCGCATATGGGGCCCGCGGCAAATCTGTGGACAACCGGTGCGGTTGTGGACAGCTCGTGTGCCCGGGGTTGAGGTAGTGAAGGCCCCCTTCACGGCGTTGAGCGCTGTGAAGGAGGCCTTCACAGCGCCAAGCCGGAGCCCCGGAAGAGAGGATCAGCGCGGAGAGGGGGTGGCGCGCGAGAGAGCGGCGATGAGACGGTCGACGCCGTCCCCGCCCTTCGCGTCGTAGCAACCCGAGAGTCCCTTGTACACCAAGGGAAGCAGCGCATTGATCCGCAGCCCGTACTTCGTGCACGCGTGCATGATCTTCGGCTTCCCGATGAGCTTCGCGAACACGTTCCCGAGCCGGTAGTACCCGCCCATCAGCTCCGCGACGGCCCGCGGATAGCCCTCCAGCGCACGCTCCCGCGAAGGCCCTTCAGCCCGCGCCAGCGCCTGCACGACGACCTCGGACGCGATCTGCGCCGACTCCATCGCCGCCGAGATGCCCTCGCCGTTGAACGGGCTGACCATGCCGCCCGCGTCGCCGAGCAGCAGCAGGCCGTCGCGGTAGTGCGGGGTGCGGTTGAAGCCCATCGGCAGCCCGGCGCCGCCGACCTTCCCGATCGCGTTCTCCTCGCGGTAGCCCCATTCCTCGGGCGTCCCGTCGAGCCACTGCCGCAGCAGCGCGCGGTAGTCGGTGTTGCGGAACGACGCCGACGTCGACAGCATGCCGAGGCCGACGTTCACGGTGCCGTCGCCGAGCGGGAACGCCCAGCCGTAGCCCGGCAGCAGCTTCGGGTTCCGCGGGTCCGAGCGGTCCCACAGCTCCAGGTGGCCCTCGATGAACGGGTCGTCGTGGCGCGGGCTCTTGTAGTACTGCCGCACCGCGACGCCCATCGGGCGCTTCTCGTTCTTCTGGATGCCGACGCTCAGCGCGAGCCGCGCGGACACGCCGTCGCACGCCAGCACCAGCGGCGCGCGGTAGGACACCGGCGTCCGCTCCGGGCCGACCTTCGCCTCGACGCCGACCACGCGCCCGCCGGGGCTGGTGATCGCACCGGTCACGGTGGTCCGCTCGTACAGCCGCGCCCCCGCCTTGACCGCGGTCTTCGCCAGCAGGTCGTCGAAGTCCTGGCGGGTGCGGGAAACGCCGTAAGGCGGGTAGCTGGTCAGGTCCGGCCAGTCCAGCTCCAGCGTCAGGTCGCCGGTGAGGATGCGCAGGCCGCGGCTGTGCACCCAGCCCGCGTCCTCACTGGTGTCGATGCCGAGGTCGATGAGCTGCTTGACGCCGCGCGGGGTCAGCCCGTCACCACACACCTTCTCGCGGGGGAACTCGGTCTTCTCCAGCAACAACACGTCGACGCCGGCACGGGCGAGATACGTGGCGGCCGTGGACCCGGCCGGTCCGGCACCGACGACGATGACTTCGGCGTCGTGCTCGGGATTGCGGCGGCTGGAGGAACTCATGCGATCGAGTCTAGGCGGGCTTGCGGGCGCGATGGACGGCGACGACGCCGAACGTGAGGTTCATCCACTCGACCTCGGTCCAGCCCGCCCCCGCGATGAGCTCACCCAGCGCCCGCTGGTCCGGCCAGGCGAGCATGGATTCGGCCAGGTATGAGTACGCCTCGGGGTTCGAGGAGTTGCGGCTGCCGAACCAGGTCAGCAGGCGCAGGATGAACTTCCGGTGGATGAACCGGATCGGCGCGAACGGGGGCGTCGACACCTCGCAGATCACCAGCCGTCCGCCGGGTTTGGTGACCCGGGCGATCTCGATCAGCGCGGCCTTGACGTCGACGAAGTTGCGCAGCGCCAGCGAGATCGTCACCGCGTCGAAGCTGTCGTCGGCGAAGGGCAGGTGCAGGGCGTCCGCAGCGACCATCGGCACCTTCCGGTGCTTGCCCGCGCGGAGCATCCCGACGGAGAAGTCCGCGGCGAGGCACCAGGCACCGCCGCGCCCGTACTCCACGGTGGACACCCCGGTCCCGGCGGCGAGGTCGAGGACCTTCTCCCCCGGCTTGGCGTCCAGCGCCCGCGCGGTGGTGGTGCGCCAGCGCCGGTCGAAGCCGAACGTCATGAACGAGTTCGCGCGGTCGTAGCCGGACGCGACGTCGTCGAACATGGCGGCGACGTCGTGCGGATCCTTGTCAAGACTCGCTCGGGACATAGCCGCAGACTAGTCGCCGGGCCCTGAGAGCGGCGGCGCGCGTCGGAGTCACGACAAGCGCGTCAGCGTCCGTGCCTTCTCGCTGTCTTCACCCGCGAGGATGCGGCGTTCGAGTTCGCGCAGCGCGGGCCCCGGTTCGAGCCCCGCCTGCCCGAGCGACACGCGCCGCGCCCGGCGATAGACGTCGAGCGCTTCGCTTTGCCGCCCGCCACGGCACAACGCGAGCATCAGCAGGTAGTACAGCCGTTCGCGCCGCGGATACCGGCGGACCAGCCCGCCGAGTTCGACAGCCGCCGCGGTGTGCCACCCGAGTTCCAGTTCGGCGGCGTGCAGTTCCTCCAGCATCGACAGCTTGCGTTCGGCCAGCCGCGACGCCTCGCCGAGCAGCATCGGAACCTCGAAACCTTCGTACGGAGTGCCCTGCCACAGCGCGAGTCCCTGCCGGAGCAGCGCCGCCCGCTCGGCCGGATCGGTGAGTTCCTGCGCCCGTATCGCGGCCGACTCGAACCGCTCGGCGTCCAGTTCGCCGGGCAGCACGGTGAGGCGGTAGCCGCCGGGACGCCGGCTGAGCCGTCCGGGTTCGGGCAGGTCCTGACGCAGTTTGTGGACGTGCCAGTGCAGTTTCCGGGGTGCTCTCGGATCGGGGCCGCAGTCCCAGAGCGCGCCGGTCAGCACCTCGGCGCGGACGGTGGTGCCCGCCCCGGCCAGCAGCAGGCCGAGCAGGGTGCGGCGCAGCCTGCCGTGGATCGGCGCCTGACCCGCGCCGATGGTCCCGAGCACCTCGAACCTCATGGGGCGAGGGTGCGTCGGCGTCGTACAAAACCGGTACAAGCACCCGGTGGCCCGCTCTACGGTGACCCCATGACTCGTCTGAGCTACGAGCGCTACTGCGCCGAGATCATCACCCAGACCGGACTGCTGGCCGCCCGGATCAAGGACGCGGATCTCACCACCCCGGTGCCATCCTGCCCCGGCTGGAACGCGGGTCAGTTGCTGCGACACGTCGGTGAGGGACAGCGCTGGGCGGAAACCGTCGTGCGGACCAAGGCGGCCGAACCGCCGTCCGGCACGGCGAGCCGCGAACTCGACGCGTACACCCACGAAGACCCCGCCGTCGTGGGTCCGTGGCTCACCGAAGGCGCCGAAAAGCTCGCGAAGGCGCTGAGCTCCGCCGGTCCCGGGACGGAGGTGTGGACCCCGCTCCCCGGCCAGCCCGGCACGGACTTCTACGTGCGCCGTTTCACCCACGAAACGGCCATTCACCGCGCCGACGCGACGCTGGCACTGGGCGCCGAGTACGTCCTCGACCAGGAAGTGGCGGTCGACGGTATCGACGAATGGATGGAACTCTGCTCGCTGCCGATGCACTTCGAGGTTCGACCGGAGATGAGGGAATTGCTCGGTCCCGGCCGTACCCTCCATTTCCACGCCACCGACACCCCACCCGAAGCCAACGCGGAATGGGTCGTCGACCTCACCGGCGACGTCATCACCTGGCGCCGCACCCACGAAAAAGCCGCCGTCGCGGTCCGCGGCCCCGTCACCGATCTGTTGCTGGCCATCTACAAACGCCGCCCGATCGACGGCGGCCCGTTCGAAGTCTTCGGTGACACCGAACTGCTCGGCTCCTGGCTGGAGCGGGTCGACTTCGGCTGAGCCGTGGCAGGGCTTTTTTGTCGGTGGTGCGCCGTACGGTGACCACATGACTCGCCTGAGCTACGAACGCTACTGCGCCGAGAGCATCACGCAGACCGAACTGCTGGTCGCGTCGCTCAAGGACGCCGATCTCACCACCGAAGTGCCGTCCTGCCCCGAGTGGAACGTGGGCCAGTTACTGCGGCACCTCGGCGGGGTTCAGCGCTGGGCGGAAACCCTCGTGCGAACCCGTGCCACCGAACCGATCCCGGAAGGAGGCCGCGACCTCGCCGCGTACACCGACGAAGATCCGGCCGTCGTCGGACCGTGGCTCGCCGAGGGCGCTGAACGACTGGCGGAAACGCTGCGCGCCGCGGGGCCCGGAACGCCGGTGTGGACACCGGTACCGGACTACGGCACCACGGATTTCTTCGTGCGGCGCTTCACCCACGAAACGGCTATCCACCGCGCCGACGCGACGCTGGCCCTCGGCCTGAACTACGAACTGGACAAGGAGGTGGCCGTAGACGGTATCGATGAATGGATGGAACTGGGCTCGCTGCCGCTGCACTTCGAGGTCCATCCGTGGATGCGGGAACTGCTCGGACCCGGCCGCACCCTCCATTTCCACGCCACCGACACACCGCCGGAAGCCAACGCGGAATGGGTCGTCGACCTCACCGGCGATGCCATCACCTGGCGCCGCGCACACGAAAAAGCCGCCGTCGCCGTCCGCGGTCCCGTCACCGAATTACTGCTGGCCATCTACAAACGCCGTCCCATCGACGACACCTTCGAAATCTTCGGAGACACCGGACTACTCGGCTTCTGGCTCGAACGGGTCGACTTCGGATGAGCGGAACTACCCCAGTGCGGCCAGCATGCCGCGGACCGACGCGGGCCACGCGAACTCCTCCGCGCGTGCCCGCGCGGCCGCGCGCCGCAGATCCTCGGGATGTTCCAGCAGGCCCGCCACGGCGGAGGCGAACGCAGGCGCGTGGTCCGACACCGCGGCGCCGCAGCCCGGCCGCACGATCTCCCGCAGCGCGCCCGACGCCGAAACCACCACGGGCGTCCCGGAAGCCAGTGCTTCCAGCGCCGCGAGCCCGAACGTCTCGTGCGGGCCCGGCGCGAGCGAGACGTCCGCGCTGGCCAGCAGCCGGGCCACTTCGTCGCGCCCGGACAAAAAGCCGAGGAACGTCACGGGCAGGCCCCGCGCCCGGCGTTCCAGTGCGCGCCGCCGCGGCCCGTCTCCCGCCACCACCAGCCGGACGCGGGCGCCCGACTCGGTCAGCTCCGCGACGGTGTCCACGCTGCGCTCGACGTGCTTCTCCGGCGACAACCGTCCACAGTGGACAAGCAGTGCGTCGGCGCCGCCGGAGAGGGTGTACCGCCAGGTGTCGTCGCGCATCGCCGGGGTGAACGTCGCGAGGTCGACGCCGAGTGGCACGCGGCGCACGTTCGGCACCGCGATGCGGTCGAATTCCGCGCGGGCGAACGCGGTCGTGCAGACCACCGTGTCGTAGCTCGCGGCCATCCGGCGGTTCGCGGTGTCGGCGACGCGGCGCGCCACCGGCCCTGGCAGCAGGAACTGTTCGAGGAGCCGGTCCAGCCGCTCGTGCGAGATGACCGTGCTGGGCACGCCGTGCCGCCGGGCCCAGGTGCCCATCCCGCGCAGGGTCAGCCGGTCGGATACCTCGAGGCGGTCCGGTTCCAGCCGCCGCAGCACCGCGCGCACCCGGTGCGGGTCGACGGCGCGGTAGCCGCCGGTGCCCGGGATTTGCGGCGCGGGCAGGGAAAACCGGCGCACGCCGGTGGGCAGCGTCTCGTCGGCGTAGCGGCGGCCCGGCACCACCAGTGTCACCCGGTGCCCGCTGCTGACGTAGCCGGCGCCGAGGTGGTGCAGCGCGGTCCGCAGCCCACCCGACCGCGGTCCGTAGAAGTTGGCCAGCTGGACTATGTGCATCTCACGCCGCGCATCGCATCGTCAGGCGGCGCGAGCGACTCGGCCCTGCACCGCTTCGTAGTGCGCCTCGAGTTCGCGGCACACGGCGGGCCAGGTGCGGCCCAGCACCACCTTCCGCGCCTTCTCGCCCAGCCGGGCCCGCAGCGCGGCGTCGCGCAGGTCGTCCACTTTGGACACCAGCGCCGGGCCGAACTCCGCGCGGCCGACGGGGAGCAAGTAGCCGGTACGGCCCGGCAGCACGAGGTCCTTCGGGCCGCCCGCGTCCGGGGCGAGTACCGGCAGCCCGGACGCCATCGCCTCCTGCACTGCCTGGCAGAACGTCTCGTGTGGCCCGGTGTGTACGAAGACGTCGAGGCTCGCGTACGCGGCAGACAGCTCGTCGTCGTACTTCGCGCCGAGGAAGGCCGCACCGGGCAGACGTTCTCGCAGCACCGGCAGCTCCGGGCCATCGCCCACCACGACGACCCGGATGCCGGGGACACCGGCGAGCGCGGTCAGCCGGTCGACCTCCTTCTCCGGCGCGAGCCTGCCGACGAACCCGACGAGCAGTTCGCCGTTCGGCGCCAGCTCGGCCCGCAGCGCGGGATCGGCGTGTGCCGGGGAGAACCGGGAGATGTCGACGCCGCGCGCCCAGCGGTGCACGCGCGGAATGCCGTGCAGCCGCAGCTGGTCGACCGAGTCGGTCGACGGCGCGAGCGTGCGGTCGGCCCGCGAGTGCAGCCGCCGCACCCAGCGCCACGCCGCGCGGGCGGCGATGCCGAACCCGTACGCGGAGGTGAAGCCGGCGATGTCCGTCTGGTACACCGCGACCGAGGGCACCCGGAGCCTGCGCGCGGCGGCGAGCCCGCGCGCGCCGACCACGAACGGCGACGCGAGGTGCACGACGTCCGGGCCGAAGGCGGCGAGCGCGGTCAGCACGGTCCGCGTCGGCACCCCGATCGGCAGGGAGTTCACGCCGGGGAAGTCGAGCGCGGGAATCCGCACGACCGGCGCGCCGCGATAGCTGTCCGGGCCGGGGCCTGGCGCGATGATCAGCACGTCGTGGGCGCGTTCGGCGAGGTACTCCACGACCCGCAGGACGGAGTTGGTCACGCCGTTCACCTGCGGCAGGAAACTTTCGGTGACGATGGCGACTCGCACGCCGATCACTGTCGCACCCGATTCTGACGAACCGGGCCAATCCCGCGTGACGCCTCGGCCAACGAACGCCGAACACTACTTACGAGTACGTATCGAGCACTATCCGTCGACAGATTGCGCAAGACATGTCATCTCCAGGTCGTGTCCCGGAAACCAGCACGGCCCAGACTAAGAAGGCATGACCCTCCTTTCGTCGCGGCCGCCTCGGCCCGTAGAACCAGGGCTGTTGTCCAGAGCCCTCGAGGTGGCCGGGCGCCTGGCCAATGACGCCACCGACGTCATCACCGCGACAGCGGGGCGGGGCGCGCACCCCACCACGCTGGAATCACCGTTCGACTGGGTCACCGACACCGACCGCATCCTGGAACGGCACACCCGCCGGGTACTGACCGCCGAGTTCCCCGGGATCCCGGTGGTCGGCCACGAGTTCGGCGCCGACCACGGCGCGGACGTCGCCGAGTACCGCTGGGTCGTCGACTCGGTCGACGGCACCGCGAACTACGTCGCCGGGGTGCCGTGGTGCGCCTACAGCCTCGCGCTGATCGACGCCGCGGGCCCGGTGGTCGGCGTCGTCGCCGACCCGTACCGCGCGCAGATCTACGCCGCCGCCCGCGGCCGCGGCGCCCGCGCGAACGGCAAGCCGATCACCCTCGCGGACCGGCGCGGTACCGCGGGCGCGATCGTGTGCACCGAGCTGGCGCGCACCGGGCCGTGGCCGGGCATGGGCGGGTTCATCGAACGGGCCGCCGCCGCGCACGCCGGGGTCCGGGTGCTCGGCTCGGCGGCGTTGTCGATCGCGCAGGTCGCGCTGGGGCACGCGGCCGCCGCGGTGCTGCACAGCTACCACGAATGGGACGTCGCGGGTTCGGTGGCGATGGCGATCGAGGCGGGCGCGGTCGTGCTGGACAAACACGGCGAGGACAGCACGCTGCCCACGGACGGCCTGCTCGTCGCGGCCCCCGGCGTCGCCGACGAAGTGCTGGGCTGGTGGCAGGAAACCGCCGCCCTCACCGGCACGACCTGAACACCACTCAAGTCCCCGGAGCTACCCGGCGGCGGGGACGATCGGCGCGGCGGTGCGCTTCTGCCGCCGGATCCACCAGAGCAGCGGCGTCGCGACGAGCCAGGTGACCAGCACGGTCAGGCCGAGGGGCAGCAGGGTGTCGGTCGCCGACTTCCCGGCGACCCGCGCGAGCTCCGGGTCCGACATGTCGTACTCGATGCGCACCAGCTGGCCCGCGACGAGCCCGCCCGGGTAGAGGACCCCGTTCGACGGGCTGTGCACGATGCCGTCGGGGGTCGCGAACTGGATGATCGTCCGGTCGAAGGCGACCGACTCGACCTGCGCGTTCGCCGTCCCGAGCTGACCGGAGATCGCGTTGTCGTTGCGGATCGCGGCGAACAGCAGCGCCACGCACATGACGGTGAGGAGCGAGGCGACACCGAGGGTGACGTACCACCCGATGCGCCTCGCCCGCTCGCCTTTAGCCATCACGCCGCGAGCATAGAGGTAACGCTCAATGCGCGTGTTCGGCGTGGAGCAACTCCTGGGTCGCCTTGATCTGCGCGTACGACTTCGGCGCCTGCTTCACTCCGGCCGAGGACGACGCCGCCAGCGCCTGCGGAGCGGCCCCGTTCGGGCCGGCCGGCGGCTTGCCCGCGGTGTAGAGCCAGGTCTGGAAGAGGTTGTACAGCGGCTTGCCGGAGATCTTCTCGGCCAGCGCGATGAACTCCGTGATCCGCGCGGACTTCCCGGCCTTCTCCTTCTGCCAGGTCTGCAGGATCCGGAAGAACGCCTCGTCACCGACGGTCTTGCGCAGCGCGTGGACCGCGAGCGCGCCGCGGTCGTAGACGGCCCTGTCGAACTGGTTGGCCGCACCGGGGTCGGCCGGGAGGAGCTTCCACAGCGTCGAGTCCGGCGCGTTCGAGTCGTAGATGTACTGCGCCAGCTCGTCCGCGGTGCCCTCGCCGGTGTGCTCGGACCACAGGAACTGCGCGTACGTCGCGAAGCCCTCGTTCAGCCAGATGTCGCTCCACCGGCCGAGAGTGACGTTGTCACCGAACCACTGGTGTGCGTTCTCGTGCGCGATCAGCGAGGTGTTCGCGCCCGCGGCGAAGTTCTTCGCGCCGTAGACCGGGCGGGTCTGGTTCTCCAGCGAGAACCCGATGCCGGTGGTGACCACGCCACCCTGCGCCTCGAACGGGTAAGGCCCGAACTTCGACGCGAGGAACTCGTTGACCTCGGGGGTCCGCTCGATGCTGGCCTTCGCGGCGTCCAGCGACGGGCCGAGGTCGGCGCCGTAGGCGGTGATGAACGGCTTGCCGTCCGGCGTCGTCGACTGGTTGACCTCGAACTTGCCGACCTCCAGCGACGTCAGGTAGGTCGCCTGCGGCTGGGTGCTGCGCCAGTTCCAGCGCGTCCAGCCCGCCCGCTTCTTGGTCTTGCTCACCAGCGTGCCGTTGGACAGCGCGGCGACGTCGTCGGGCACCTCGACCGAGACGTCGAAGGTGGCGCGGTCGGTCGGGTGGTCGTTCGACGGGAACCACCACGCAGCGCTCTGCGGCTCGTCGACGGCGAGCGCGCCGTCCGGCGTCTTCTTCCAGCCGGCGACGCCGTCGATCTTCACCTGCGACGGCGTGTCCGAGTACGCGACCACGACGGTGGCGGTCTGGCCCTTGGCCAGCGGCGCGGCCGGGGTGATCACCAGCTCGCCGTTGCCGGTCGAGTTGGTGAACTGCGCCGGGCGGTTGTTCACCAGGACGCTGGTGGCCTTGAGCCCGAAGTCCAGGTCGAACCGCGACAGGTCCTGGGTCGCGGTGAGCAGCAGCGTGGTCGTGCCGGACAGCAGGTCGGTGGCGGGCTGGTAGCTCAGGCGGATGTCGTAGTGCCGGACGTCCGTACCGCCGTTCCCGGCGTTCGGGTAGTACGGGTCCCCGACGCCGGGTGCGCCGGGCGAGGGCGCCGCGCCCGCGACTCCCGCGAGCAGCACCGAAGTGACTCCGGCGGCGAGCACACTCAGCCCGGCGCTTGTTCTCTTCCTCATGTGGATCCTCCCAGAACGAATTCAGGCACGCTGAACGTATTCAGCTACCGAATCCGGAGATACATCCGAAGGGAGGTTTCTTATCGGGTGAGAATGTGGCCGTCGCCGCTTTGACGCGCACGGCGATCTTGGTCTAGACCGCCGAGACGGCCGAACTCACCACCGCGCGCAGCCTGCTGTGCAGATCGCGGTGCCGGGTCCGGTCGACACGGACCTCGACCACGCGCAGGCCCGGCGCGGGCCGCAGCGCGGCACGGAATTCGGTCAGGGTGTCCGCCACGACGTGCGGTACCCGGTATCCGGCGCACAGGGCGCCGAGATCCGCGCCGTGCGGGGTGCCGAAAACGCGTTCGAAGCTGGCGCTGTGCTCCGGCGCGCCCTGCTCCAGCAGCGAGAAGATTCCGCCGCCGTCGTCGTTGAGCACCACGATCGTCAGATCGGGCCGCTGCTCGGCGGGCCCGGTCAGCAGGCCGCTCGCGTCGTGCAGGAACGTCAGGTCGCCGATCAGCGCGTACGACGGTCCACGGTGGACGGTGGCGGCGCCGATCGCGGTCGACACGGTGCCGTCGATGCCCGCGACACCCCGGTTGCGGTGCACCAGGACATCGGGGCGCAGCCGCCCGGCGAGCGCGACGTCCCGGGTCGGATTGGACGAGCCGACGACCAGCAGCGAGCCCTCCGGCAATGCGTCCACCAGCTCGCTCGCCAGCCGCAGGCCGCTCGGCCACGGCTCGTCGGCGAGCAGCCCGTCGACGGCTTCGCGGGCGGCCGCGTCGGCGCGGCGCCAGCTGGCGAGCCACTCCGGATCGGCGGGTTTGGTCGGCTCGTCGAACCACTGCCCGACCTGCCGGACGTTGTGCGCGGGCGCGGGCCAGTCCGAGTCGGGGCGCACCAGCAGGACCTCGACACCGGGATCCGACAGGACCCGCTGGACCTGCCGGAACACGGTCGGGCGGCCGAGGCACAGCACCTGCTCGGGTTTGTGCCGCGCGATGAAGTCCTCGACGCCGAGCAGCCACGTCCCCGACGAGATCGCCGTCCCGCCCGAGAGACCGAGCCCGCCGGTCTCGGACACCACGGGCCAGCCGTGCAGCTCGGCCCACTCGCTCGCCGCCTGCACGCCCGTGTCGCACGCGATGACCAGGCCGTGCCGCGCCGAGGGCACGACGAACGACGGGAGCGCGCCGAAGTCCGGTAGCTCGGTCCAGCGCTCGCCGTCGGGACGTCCTTCGAGCGATTCGTACCACTCGCCGTCATCGTCGGTGTCGGGCACGAGCGGCTCGCGGAACGGGATGTTCAGGTGCACCGGCCCGCAGCGCCATTCGCCGTACGCGGCGTTCCAGGCCCGGCAGATCTGGCTGCGCCAGTACGAGTTCTGGCCGGCGCGGCGCTCCGCGACCGCCAGCTCGTCGAAGTAGCGGACGGCGTCGCCGTAGAGCTGGTGCTGGTCGATGACCTGGCTGGCGCCCGCCGCGCGCAGCTCGGGCGGCCGGTCGGCGGTCAGCACGATCAGCGGCACCCCGGCGCGGTCGGCCTCCAGCACCGCGGGGTGGAAGTTCGCGGCGGCGGTCCCGGACGTGCACAGCACGGCCACCGGACGGCCGGTGCGGGCGGCGATGCCGAGCGCGAGGAAGGCGGCGCCGCGCTCGTCGATGCGGACGTGCAGCTGGAGCCGCCCGGCCGCCGCCGCGTCGTAGAGCGCGATCGACAACGGGGCGTTGCGGGAGCCGGGACAGAGCACGACGTGCGAGACGGTGTTGCGGACGAGTTCGTCGACGAGCACGCGGGCTTGCGCGGTGGACGGATTCACCGGCGGACCTCGCGACCTTCGTCTTCACTCATAAGCACACGTCCTATTCTCCCAAACGTGGATGAAGCCCAAGTTTCCGAGCTGTTCGATCCCGCCGCGTGGACCCCGGTCGAGGGATCCGACTTCACTGACATCACCTACCACCGGTCAGCTGAGAACCGCGGCGGCAAGCGGGTCGCGCGCATCGCGTTCGACCGGCCGGAGGTCCGCAACGCCTTCCGGCCGCACACCGTCGACGAGCTGTACCGCGCGCTCGACCACGCCCGGCAGAGCCCGGATGTCGGCTGCGTCCTCCTCACCGGGAACGGACCGTCCCCCAAGGACGGTGGCTGGGCCTTTTGCTCCGGCGGTGACCAGCGTATTCGCGGACGCTCCGGCTATCAGTACGCGAGCGGGGAGACTTCGGACACGGTGGACCCGGCGCGGGCCGGGCGGCTGCACATCCTCGAGTGCCAGCGGCTCATCCGCTTCATGCCGAAACCCGTGATCGCGGTCGTTCCCGGCTGGGCCGCGGGCGGCGGGCACTCGCTGCACGTCGTGTGCGATCTCACCCTCGCCTCGGCCGAACACGCCCGCTTCAAGCAGACCGACGCCGACGTCGGCTCGTTCGACGGCGGCTTCGGCTCGGCCTACCTCGCCCGGCAGGTCGGGCAGAAGTTCGCGCGGGAGATCTTCTTCCTCGGCCGCGAGTACACCGCCGAGCAGATGCAGGCGATGGGCGCGGTCAACGCCGTCGTCCCGCACGCCTCGCTGGAAGCCGAGGCGCTGGACTGGGCGTGGACGATCATCGGCAAGTCGCCGACGGCGCAGCGCATGCTGAAGTACGCCTTCAACCTCATCGACGACGGCCTCGTGGGCCAGCAGCTCTTCGCCGGCGAAACCACCCGCCTCGCGTACATGCAGGACGAAGCCGTCGAGGGCCGCGACGCCTTCCTCCAGAAGCGCGATCCGGACTTCAAGGATGTGCCCTACTACTACTGACCCGAAGGTCCGTGGGGGCCTCCTTGAGGGACTCTGGGTCCCTAGGGGGTGTATGTTTTAAACAAATGCGTACCCACGATAAATGGTACGTTGGGGGGTTGG
>NZ_JBHYIQ010000115.1:0-29890 GCF_042739895.1 Amycolatopsis sp. NPDC059021 | reverse complement strand
CCGATATAATTGAACCGCCGACCACCGAGAACTACACTTGCTTGGTGGTCGGCTGCGTATGTTGAGTATACGTGACAGCCCCGGCGGACGGGGCGGCGAGCGGCGCGGTGCCACCGGCGAACGGCGGCGCGTCGCCGTTCCTGTTCTCGCTGAGCAAGACAGCACCGATGACCTTCGACGGCGGCACGCTGCGGGGCGCCAACAAGGACACCTTCCCGGTACTAACCGAGGACCAGAAGGGCTCCGTCTACCTCGTCCACCTCGACGTCGGCGGAATTCGCGAACCGCATTGGCACCCGAGCGCGTGGGAACTGAACTACATTCTTTCCGGCACGGCGAAATGGACGATGCTGGGCACCCACGGGGACGGGAGTTACCACAACTCCGCGTTCACCGCCAACCAGGGCGACCTCGTTTTCGCGCCCCAGGGTTTCTTTCACTACTTCGAGAACGGCAGCAAGACGCAGGGACTCGATGTGCTGGTCATCTTCAACACCAGCGTCGGCGAGCCCAGCGACGACATCGGGATCGTCGGCACGCTGAACTCGCTCCCGCGTGACGTGCTCGCGGCCACCTTCGGCGTCCCCGAATCGGCATTCAAGGCAATTCCGACAAAAATCGAGCCGGTGGTGATCACCAAGCGAAAGTAGGCAGTGGCTCCACGCACACTTCGTGTCCACGCGGGCACGGATGGTGGTAAGCCGGAATGGTGATCGATCCGGTGCTGTTGAGGACGTTCCTCGCCGTCGCGGATTCCGGCGGGTTCAGTGAGGCCGCGCGGCGGCTGCGGCTGGGGCAGTCCACGGTCAGCCAGCACGTGCGGCGGCTGGAATCGCTGGTGGGCCGCGAGCTGTTCGTCCGCGACACGCACCGGGTCGCCCTCACCGGCGACGGCGAGGCCATGACCGGTTTCGCCCGCGACATCCTGGACAGGCAGGATCGGGCGATCCGGTACTTCGCCCGGCCGGAGCCCCGTGGCCGGATCCGGCTCGGGGTGTGCGAGGACCTCGTACTGTCACGACTGCCGGAACTGCTCCGCCGGTTCCGCGGCGACCATCCATTGGTCGATCTCGAACTGACCGTGGAACTCAGCGGCGTGCTGCACGACCGGCTCACCGAGGGAAAGCTGGACCTGGCCTTCGCCAAACGCGGCCCCGACGACTCCGCCGGCCTGCCGGTGTGGTCCGACTCGCTGTCGTGGGCCGGGGCACCCGGGCTCTGTCTCGATCCGGACGAACCCGTGCCGCTCGTCGTCTACCCGGAGCCGAGCATCACCCGAGCGCGCGCCCTGGACACCTTGCGGCGCAACGGTTTCCGCTGGCGAATCGCGTGCACCTGCACCCACCTCAACGGCCTGCGCGCCGCGGTGCTCGCCGGGCTCGGCGTCGGTCTCTTCGCGACGTCGATGGTGCCGCACGGCCTGACCGCCCCGGCGGCTCCGCTCCCGGACCCCGGCAGCGTGGTGTTCGGGCTGAGCAGCCGCCGCCCGCTCACCCATGGCCCGATCGCGGCGCTGTCCGCGCTGATCCGCGCGCATCCGTGGACGCCGAGCCCGGTACCCGCCCACTGAGCACAGTGGACGTCCGTTGTGGACGATCCGGCTACTCGCCGACCGCGCCGTCGATCCGTTCGCGCATCAGGTCGGCGTGGCCGTTGTGCCGGGCGTACTCCTCGATCATGTGGGTCAGCACCCAGCGCAGCGAGACCGCCCCGAGTTCGGGGGCGTCCCCGGTGATGTCGAGATCGGGCGCGTCCGCGACGAACCGATCCGCGAACGCGACCTCGGCGCGCCGCGTTCCACGTCCGCCAGATGGCGGATCAGCCCGAGCAGCGACATCGTGGACGGCGGCACGCTCCGGCTCGCATTCTCGGCGCCGCCAAGGCCCCGCGCCACGGGTTTTCGGGTTCATCCGGGCATTGTCCGGTCGAAGGTCGGGCAATCCCGGTGCCGGAGGCTGGTCCCGCTCGCGGTCGTGCTGAAGGCTGACCACGGCCGGGCCCCATGCCCGCCGGAACTGGAGGAAATCGTCGATGAAGAAGCTGTTGGTCGCCGGACTGCTGGGATTCGGCGCGCTCGTGGCCACCGCGGCTCCCGCCTCGGCCGACACCTGGTCGGGGCACTGGTACACCTCCGAATTCGCGTGCAACGTGGCCGCCACCGGGGCCCAAGCCGCCGGGCACGCGGGCGCCTACTGCTGGAAGGACGCGAACGGCTACTACGAGCTTTGGTACAAGTAGCGGGGAAACCGGTGCGGCTCGCGCGGAGCCGCACCGGTTCGTCCGGCTAGCCGAGTTCGATGACGCGGTCGGGCACCGTGCCGAGGTTCAGCACCCGATGTCCGTGGTGCACCCCCGGCGGCAGGTCCATCGCGGCCCGTGCCGTCGCCGCCGCGATGACGCCGGTTCCCCGCGCTTGGGAGCGTCCGGCCGCCCAGCGGGTCCGGCCGTCCGCCGCCTGTGCCAGCGCCAGCCAGCGGTCGCTGCCCGGGAAGTGCATGCCCCGCACGGATTTCAGCCGTCCCAGCGGCGGAGCCCAGGTCAGCGCGGCCAGGCCGGAGGTCGCCAGCCGGGAATCGAGACCGAAGTAGGTGCGCACCGGGACGCCGAACTCCGCGGTGAGGGTGTGCTGATCGGAAAAGTCCGCGCGGTAGAGCCGCCGCGTACCGAAGCCGGGCAGCGTGAACGCCTTCGGTCGCGTGAAGTTGCGGACGCTGCCGCCGCCGGGATCGGCGAAACGGCGGCCGAGCAGATCGTAGGTCCACGCGGTGGCGGCCACGCCGTGCCGCTCGCCCGCGCCCAGCAGCACGGCGAGGTCGACCGGTCCCGGCGCGGCCCGATGTGCCGCGGCGGCGAGCATCCCGGTCAGTCCCGGCGCGATCCCCACACCCACGACGACCGGCGAGGCCGGGACGAGCCGCTCCAGCTCGGCCACATACGCCGTCGACGCCGTTATGTCCACAAAGGACATCCCGGCGTCGGTGGCGAGGATGGCCAGCCGGACGTCCTCCGCGCCGCTCGCGTTCACCACGACGTCGACTTCGGGGATCGCGGTCAGCGCGGCGCGATAGGAGTTGTCGTCGGTGAGGTCGACCGCGATGTCGGCGCGGGCGGGATTGCGCCCCGCCACGAACGTCTCCCGCCCCAGCTCGGCGACGATGTGCGCGCCTACCGCGCCGTAGCCGCCGAGCACCAGGGTCCGCACCCGGCCAGACTACTGCCCGTCCGTCCCGGCGAGTAGCTGTTCGAAGGGCACGGACGCGAACGGCTCGCGCGCCTGACCTGCGGTGGCCGGGCGCCCGGCCACCATCGCCGCGAGTTCGCCGCCCGCGCGCTCGACCCGTTTCTGCAACGCGCCGAGCGCTTCCCCGCCGCCCCAATCCGACGACGCCGCGTACACCCCGGTCGGCGCCGGGGTCGCCCGCAGGTAACCGAACAGCGGCCGCAGCTGGAGGTCGAGCACCAGCGAATGCCGTTCGGTGCCGCCGGTCGCACCGAGCAGCACCGGCTTTCCTTCGAGCACGCCCTGGTCGAGGACGTCGAAGAAGGACTTGAACAGCCCGCTGTACGACGCGGTGAACACCGGCGTGACCACGATCAGCCCGTCGGCCCGCTCCACCGTGTCGATCGCGGCCCGCAGCTTCGGGCTGGGAAAGCCGGTGAGCAGGTTGTTCGTGACGTCGACGGCGAAATCGCGGAGCTCGATCACCTCGACGTCGACGTCGTCGCCCAGCGCGGTCACCGTGCCCGCGGCGAGCCGGTCCGCGAGCAGTCTGCTCGACGAGGGCTGGCTGAGCCCGGCGGTGACCACCGCGAGTGTGCGTGTCATGACTCGACCTCTTTCTTAAGCAAGTGCCTTTTCGGCTTCGCGGGCGGCCTTGAGCGAGGCGTGCGTCGGCGCTTCGGGGACATGCTCCGGGCGCTTGGCGTCGAACTCCTTGCGCAGCACCGGAAGCACGTGCTCCCCGAGCAGGTCGAGCTGCTCCAGGACGGTGCCCAGCGGCAGGCCGGCGTGATCCATCAGGAACAGCTGGCGCTGGTAGTCGCCGAAGTGCTCGCGGAAGCTCAGCGTCTTGTCGATCACCTGCTGCGGGCTGCCGACGGTCAGCGGCGTCTGCTCGGTGAACTCCTCCAGCGACGGCCCGTGCCCGTAGACCGGCGCGTTGTCGAAGTACGGCCGGAACTCGCGCACCGCGTCCTGGGAGTTGGGCCGCATGAACAGCTGCCCGCCGAGCCCGACGATCGCCTGGTCGGCCTTGCCGTGCCCGTAGTGCTCGTACCGCTCGCGGTAGAGCTCGATCAGGCGCTGGAAGTGCTCCTTGGGCCAGAAGATGTGGTTGGCGAAGAAGCCATCGCCGTAGTACGCCGCCTGCTCGGCGATCTCCGGACTGCGGATCGACCCGTGCCACACGAACGGCGGCACGTCGTCGAGCGGCCGCGGTGTCGAGGTGAACCCCTGCAGCGGAGTGCGGAACTTGCCGGACCAGTCGACGACGTCCTCACGCCACAACCGGTGCAGCAGGTGGTAGTTCTCGATGGCCAGCGGAATGCCCTGCCTGATGTCCTGGCCGAACCAGGGGTAGACCGGCCCGGTGTTGCCGCGGCCCATCATCAGGTCGACGCGGCCGTTCGCGAGGTGCTGGAGCATCGCGAAGTCCTCGGCGATCTTCACCGGGTCGTTCGTGGTGATCAGCGTCGTCGAGGTGGAGAGGACGATCTTCTCGGTCCGTGCCGCGATGTAGCCGAGCATCGTCGTCGGCGAGGACGGCACGAACGGCGGATTGTGGTGCTCACCGGTGGCGAAGACGTCGAGGCCGATCTCCTCGGCCTTGAGCGCGATGCGGACCATCGCCTTGATCCGCTCGTGCTCCGAGGGTGTGGTGCCGGTGGTCGGGTCGGTCGTGACGTCGCCCACCGTGAAGATCCCGAACTGCATGCCCGCTCCTTCCATCTACTTGAGCGCTCAACTGTAATCGCGCAAGAGATATTCCCGGAGCGGGGTCATGCCGTTCAGTGCGGGGTGACTCGCGTCACGACGTCAGGCGGTGCAGTTCTTCTGGGTGTCGGTGCGGACCTTCGCGCCGGTGAACTCCTGCAGGATGGCGAGGTTCTCCGGGGCGTAGTTGGTGGCGGTGATCTTGTCCGCGGCGGGACTGCCGAGCTTGCCGGTGTAGGGCGCCGACTTCTCCAGCCAGTAGGCCGAACGCAGGAACTGGGTCAGGACCAGCTCGCGCAGCTTCGGCTCGTTCTTGATCTGCGTCCAGTAGGCGGGGTGCTTGTCCTTGGCCACCCGCAGGTAGAGCAGCAGGTACCGCAGGTTGGTGGCGACGATGTCGCGGGCGTTGCTGGCCCCGACGCCCTTGATGTACTCCTGCAGCACGGTCACCGCGGGCAGCCCGGTCAGCCCCGCGTTCAGTTCCGCCGTCACGCCCTGGAGGTGATAGTTGCCCTGGGTGCTGTCACGCAGGTAGATGCCGTCCATGGAGTCGCTGAGCCGGTCCTTGATCAGCGGCAGGATCTCCTTGCGGGGGAAGCCGTCGTGCAACGGGATCTTCAGGTCCTGCCGGGAGGCGTTGACCCAGGCCGCGGTGTACTGGTTCCACGTTGTCCGCGAGCCGTCGAGGTCCCACATATGGGTTTCCTCGTGGATGGCCACCATCATCGACTCGGCGAACGATTCGAAGCTGTTCTTCTGGACGAACTGGTCCCAGTACTTGTCCTTGGCCTGTGCGACCGCGAGGGCCTGGCCGCTGGGCCAGCGGCGCTGGTACACGGCCTGGAGGGTCGGCATCCAGTTCGAGGCGGAGAACCTCGCCTTGAGGTCGCTCACGTCGGCGGTGGGATTCGACGGTTCCTCGTAGCAGTACGGCGCGGCGGGTTTCGGGACAGGCGTTGCCGCGGCGGCGGTTCCCGCCATCGGCGACAGCGCGAGGAACACGGTCACCAGGGACAGGGCACGGATACGGCTCACAGGAACCTCGGTTTCCGAGCGGACGTGCGCTGGAGGGACCGGGGCCGCCGCTCTCGTCGTCGTCACGGTGGAGCGTATTGACCGCCGTTACCGCCGCACTAATCCCATTTCGCCATAACATCCCGTGATCCCGACGCCCCAGCGTCCCATCGCGAAGGTCCGTGGGGGCCTCCTTGAGGGACTCTGAATCCCTCAAGGAGGCCCCCACGGACCACTACCGATCAGACGACTTGGCCGGTTCGGGGACGCGGAGGACGGTCACCGCGCTGATCGGTGGCGGTGGGCCGTCGGGCACGCGAGGGCCCGAAGACCGGGTGACCAGGCGGCGTACCCGGGTGCACAGGAACGAGACGAGCGCCTCCAGCGGTCCCTTGCCCGCCGTGGCCCGCCAGGCGAGGCCGATCAGGAGTACCGCGCACACCTGGAGGAAGTACCCGACCACGGCGTCGTAGGTGTCGTAGTCGGAGTTGATGAACATGACGTGCACGGTGTACAGCGTCAGCGTCATGCTTCCGGCCGCCGCCAACGGCGCCAGCACGATCCGCACCACGCGTCGCACGTGCCGTTGCGTGACGTGCCCCAGCAGCAGCAACGCGCCGAGCAGCGCCACCGCCGTCCCCGTCGTGCCGACCAGATCCGGCGGGGTGCTGGTGTGCGGGGAGTCGACCGCGAGCCACCACCACGATTCCGTCGGCACCGTGCCGTCCGCGCCGAAGCGCAGCACGTCCGCGGTTTCCGCCGTCGTGAGGAAGCTTTCCTTCTGTGCCAGCCAGATGTGCAGCAGTCCGCCCCAGCGGTTGAGCAGCAGCGAGGACACCACCGCCGCGCTCACCGCCATCACCACACCGGACGTCAGCAGCGCGGCCGCGACCTTCACGCTCGACAGCTTCAGCCTGCCGATCACGATCCCCGCGGCCAGATACGCCAGCCACGACAGCGCCGGGTATTCGCCGGTGAGCGTCAACTCGGACAGCAGCGAAAGCGGATGCTCGAAGAGGTAGCTCCACGTGGGGTTGAGCAGCGTCGGCTTCGGCAGATGCGGCAGCCAGTAGTGCATCAGCACCGGAACGCCGCCCGCGAGCGCGGCGCCGACGACGCCGACGAGCCACGTCGGCAGGAACACCAGCGGGATCGCGAGCAGGAACATCACGCCGTAATAAGGCAGGATCACCGCGGCGATCGACGCGTCGGTGTAGCCGAGCACGAGCCCGACGACCGTGATCGCCAGCGCACGGGTCACGAGCGCCGCGATCTGGCCGCGCGCGTCCGCGGCGCCGACCCGGCGGCGTCCGGTCAGGAACGCGATCGTCACGCCGGCCAGGACGGCGAACGCCGCGGCGGCCCGGCCGCCGAAGACCGTGAACGACAACGTCGGCGCGCCGGACTCCGTCGATTCGTACAGCGAGTGCACGGCCATCATGCCGACGAGCGCGATCCCGCGGGTCGCGTCGATCGCGACCAGCCGTTTCCGTTCGCTCACCGCGCCATCACCGCATCGACGAGCGCCTGCCCGAGTTTCGTGCCCGAACGCCACGGCACCGACAGCCCGGCGTCGGTGAACCAGTCGCGGGTCGCCTCCGGATGCGGGCCGACGACGCCGACCCTGCCCGAGCCGAACGGCGTCACGACCGCCGCGATCTCGCCGTTGGAATACCGGGCGACCACGTTGGCCTTCGCGCCGTCCTTGAGCCAGAAGTACGGCCCGTCCTGGAAGAACAGCTTGCGCCGCCGGAACATCCCCCAGCGCACCTTCACCAGCGCGTTGCCGTCGTGCTCGACGGTCGCGCCGTCGGTCTCGATGTACTGGTCGGTGTCGCCAGGCAGCAGGCCGAAACCCGGTGTCGCACCGGCGAGATAGCCGCCGAGGCAGAACCCGAGATACGCGCCGCCTTCGGAGACGAAGTCGCGGATCACCTCACGCCGGTTCTTCAGGTGCGGGTAGGAGTCCTCCAGCGTCCCACCGCCCGGCTGGGCGTAGAGCGCCGCCTCCTCCAGCGATTTGCGCTTCAGCGGGACGTCCCCTCCGGGCCCGGCGTACTGGACCCGGAACCCGTGCCTGCTCGACCGCAACAGCTCCGCGACCGCCTCCGGGCAGCCCTTCGTCGTCGCCGGGCCGCGGTAGACCAGCGCCAGTGGCTTGCTCACGAAGCACCCGCCTCGGCCATCGTGACGACGCCTTGGGCGGGAATCCCGCGCCATCGTGTCCCGTCCGGCAGTTGTTCGCCCTTCATCAGCAGCGACAACGAGCCCAGCGAGGTTTCCTTGCCCACGACGGCGTCGTAGAGCACGATCGCGCGGGTCCCGACGGTCGCGCCGGCTTCCACGGTCACGTACGACATCTTCATCACCCGATCCTCGAACAAGTGCGTCTGCAGGGAACTCTCCGTGCCGACGGTCGCGTCGTCACGGACGCGGACCAGGTCGAACTCGGTGAGATACGTGGTCCCGATCCAGGTCCGGCGGCCGATGTCCGCCCCGAACCAGCGCAGGATCGGCGGCAGGAACGGCGTCCCGACCAGCATGCCGACCCCGGCCGGCACCGCGGCCGCCTCGTACAGCCCCGTGGTGAACTCGGCGTAGCGCACGAACTTGCTCCACAACGGCTCCACCCGCGGCCGGTAGACACCGACCAGGTTCCGTTTCGTCGCCGCGCAGTACCCGATCGTCGCCAGCCCGACCGCGATCGCGACCAGCGGCGACACCAGCGCGGGAATGTAGAGGTAGTTGCCCTGTGCCAGATCCGACAGGATCGTCAGGTACAGATAGAAACTCAGGCCGAGCACGGTCGCCGGCAACGTCGCGCGGAAGAACTCGATCATCAGCCGGTGCGCCACCACCTTGCGCGGCGGCGAGAACGTCTGGTCCTCGGCGAAGTCACCGCTGTCCTGCCGTTGCGGCAGGTGGATGGCGGGCGAGCCCAGCCACGACGTGTCGTCCGGGACGCCGTCGTACGGCGGCACCGTGCTGACCCCGACCAGCGACCCATCCCCCATGCTCGACCCGGCCGGGACGAACGCCGCGTTGCCCACGAAGGCGCGGCTGCCGATCTCGGTCGGTAGCAACGCGATCCGGCCGTTCGCGAACGTCGCGCAGCCGACGCTGGCCATGTCCGCCACGAAGCTCTCCTTGCCCAGCGTCAGCAGATCCGGGTCGATGTGACCCGCGGTCGACACCTCCGCGCGGTTGCCGACCCTGGCGCCCAGCAGCCGCAACCACGGCACCGTGTAGAGCGTGGCGTACAGCGAGTTCGTGAACGTCAGGCTCATCTCGAGCAGCTTGTCGGAGATCCACTTCCGTACTCCGAGCCCCGACCGCACCGGGAAGACCCCGACCGGGGCCGTCCGCAGCACCATCCGCTTGCCCAGCGCGACGACCACGCACACCGTCAGTACGAACACCGGCCCGGCGAAGATCGTCGCGAGGACCCCGGCCAGCACACCCCAGCCCAGCAGCGCCCACCACACCAGCGCCACACCCGGCACGATCATCGCGATCGCCAGGAACTCCAGCCAGATCAGCCCGAGCACCGACGCGCCGAGGTGCCGCGGCTTCCAGCCGCCCATGTCGCCGCGCGCGTCGAGCATCACCTCGGCGGCGGGCTCCAGCGACGTCGTCGGCTGCGCGGGAGACCCGGACCAGCGGTCACCCGCCGGGACGATCTCCTCCTGCCCCAGCACCGACTGCTCCCCGACGGCAGCCCATTCGCCGACTGTGGTGCCGGGTTCCAGCACCGCGTTCGCCCCGACGAAGGCGCCGTCGGCGATGGTGATCGGGGCGACCGTCACCCAGCCGTCCTCGACCCGCCACGGCCGCAGCACCGCACCGTAGCCCAGCGAGACGTCGTGTCCGATGTGGACCATCGAGGGCAGGCTGACCGAACTGGTCGCGATGGTGCTGTGGCGGCCGACGCGCGCACCGAGGACCCGCAGGTAGAGCGTCATCATCGGGGATCCGGACAACACCGGGAGCGGGCCGATCGCCAGCAGCATGTCCAGCGTCCACAGCCGCAGGTACGTGGGCCCCCACAACCGGTACCGGCCCGGTTTGACACCGAGGGAAAGCGGGCGCGCCACCAGCGGCGGCACGATCCAGCGCACGCCGAGATAGCTGACCAGGATGGCGACCAGCAGCTGCACCAGCACGCGGACCGAGACCTGGCCGTCGTTCTGGGTGTACACATAGGACACTGGCAGGCAGATGACCAGCAGGAGCAGGTAGATCGCGACGAGCTGAGCCCCGCCCGCCGCGGCGATCCGCCGTCCGCTGTGCCGGATCGGCGCCGGGCGCGGCGCCGCCGTGCCGACCTGCTCGGCCGCCCCCAGCTGCGCGGACAACGCCCGCACGGTCGGGTTGGCGTAGAGGTCGCGGACCGCCACCGAAGCACCGATCTCCAGCGAGCGCAGCTTCGAGACGACCTGCGCGGCCAGCAGCGAATGCCCGCCGAGGTCGGCGAAGAAGTCCGCCTCCACCGACAGCTGCTCCGGCTCCAGCCCGAACACCTCGGCCCACGCCGCCCGGACCCGGGTCTCCAGCTCACCCTCGGCCTCGACCACCGGGCCGGTGACAGCGGTGAGCCGCTTCCCGGTGGGGAACGGCAGCTTGGGCCGGTCGACCTTGCCACTGGGCATCATCGGCAGGCCGGGCAGTTCGTCGAGGTAGGCGGGCACCATGTAGGCGGGCAGCCGTTTCCGCATGTCCTCGTGCAGGCGGTGGACGAGGTCCTCGTGGCTCTCCCCGGCACCTTCCTCACCACGGACGATGTAGCCGACGAGTTCCTTGGCGGCGTCGGCAGGCTCCGGCGGGGCGATCAACGCGACCACCGCCTCGGTCACCGCGGGGTCGGCGAGCAGCACGCTCTCGATCTCGCCGAGATCGACGCGGTAGCCCCGGATCTTGACCTCGGCGTCCGCGCGGCCCAGGTATTCGATTTCCCCGTCTTCGGTATAGCGGCCGAGGTCGCCCGTGCGGTACAGCCTGCCACCGTCACGCGCGAGCGGGTGCGGGAAGAACTTGTCGGCGGTCAGCTCGGGACGTCCCACATACCCGCGGGCGACGCCGGGACCGCCGAGGCAGATCTCGCCGACCTCGCCGAACGGGACCGGATTCCGGTCCTCGTCGAGGATCAGCGCCGAGTACGTCGGCAGCGGCTTCCCGATCGTCACCGGACGGCCCGGCAGCAGCTCGCCCCAGGTCGCGGTCACGGTGGCCTCGGTCGGGCCGTAGGTGTTGAGGATCCGCCGGTAGGGCTTGGCCCAGCGCTCGACGAGCTGCTGCGGGCAGGCCTCGCCGCCGACGAGCAGCTTGCGGATGCCCGGCAGCTCACGGGGCAACGTCGCCAGCAGCGTCGGAACGCAGTACAGCGTGGTGATCCGCTTGTCCTCGAGGAAGTCCGCGAGTTCGGCGCCGAGCCTGCGCGAGTCCGTCGGACCCGCCACCAGCGTCGCGCCGACCGCCCAGGTCGGCCAGATCTCCTCGATCGAGAAGTCGAAGGAGATCGTCATGCCCTGGTACACCCGGTCTTCCGGCCGCACGTCATACACCGCCGGGACGACGTCGAGGAAGTTGCAGATGCTCGACTGGCCGACCTCCACCCCCTTCGGCCTGCCGCTGGAGCCGGAGGTGTAGATCACATACGCGGCCGGATCCTCGGCCGGGTCGGGGTCGGGGCGGGTGTCCGGCGCGGCGGCCAGCTCGTCGGCGGCGTGGTCGAGCACGAGCATCGCGCACCCCGCCTCTCCGGCGTTTTCCGCCAGCTCGGACGAGGTGATCAGCAGATCGACCGCCGAGTCCCCGGCGATGTAGGCCACCCGGTCCGGCGGCGAGGCCGGGTCGATCGGCACGAACGCCGCGCCCGCCTTGCCTACCGCCAGCAGCGCCGCGTAGGTGTCGAAACCCCGCCGCAGCAGGATCGCCACCCGGCACCCGCCGGCGACGCCCCGCGCACGCAGCACGTGGGCGAGCCGGTTCGCGCGGGCGTCGAGCCCGGCGTAACTCAGCGCATCCTCCTCGTGCTCCACAGCGATCGCGCCCGGTACCCGCTCCGCAGTGGCCTCGAACACGTGATGCAGACGTCGTTCCCGAGCCGGGGTGGCGGCGTCGCGCGCCCCGGCGGTGGTCTCCAGTGTCGTCACGCCACGCCCACAGGAAACTCATAGAAATAGAACACGAAAATCCCCTTAGCCACGGTCAAGTCGCCGTCATCGGATTGACTACACGGATGTCGGCGATTTCATACGAAGGCGTTACAGTCAGCCAACCACAGATTCAAGCTGGCAGCCAAGCTCCCCAGGCAAACTCTTCTCAAACTACGAGAACACGCTCGCACGCCGAGCCGATGGCATGTCGTAATTTTCCTGCCAGCCAAGAACTCGCCGGTTTCGCACCATTCGACCAATCCGCGGACATGGCGGCCTCGAACATGTCGGACGTCCCCTTTCCCCCTGCCGATTACCGACGACATGATCATCACCCGGGAGTGTCTGTGAAATTCACATAAAAGCGCACAAAGACGTGTTCAACCAAACATGAACAAGTTTCGTAACACCTTCTGGATTGATCCCGGACTTTCGTCGTGCCGAGTGTGCCCACACCCCCTCGGTACCCCTCCCGGCGGGTCCCGCCGGGCACGCCCGACGCGGGCCCTCCCAGGCCGCACGCGCCACTCCAGGGGCCGAGTGCGCGAAAGCTGTCGGGGTCGGCGGATATCCTGCGTTACGGTGTCCCGCCGGGCACCACCCCCGAACACCGTTCGCGAGCCACGATCCGGGAGAGCGACCCCTGTGACTGCTGAGACCTTGTACGGGGCCGACGACCTCACGCATCTCGAAGGACTGGAAGCGGTCCGCAAGCGTCCGGGGATGTACATCGGCTCCACCGACAGCCGCGGTATCAACCACCTGTTCTCCGAGGTGGTGGACAACTCCACCGACGAGGGCGTGGCCGGGCACGCCACCCGCGTCGTGGTGACCCTGCACGCCGACGGCAGCGTGCAGGTCGACGACGACGGCCGCGGCATCCCCACCGGGGTGCACGCGAAGTCCGGTCTGTCCGGTGTCGAACTGGTGCTGACCAGGCTGCACGCGGGCGGCAAGTTCGGCGGGTCCGGCTACAAGACCTCCGGCGGCCTGCACGGCGTCGGCGCGTCGGCGGTCAACGCCCTGTCGCACCGCTTCGACGTCACCGTGAAGCAGAGCGGCAAGGTGCACCAGATGTCGTTCGCGCACGGTGTGCCGGGCACCTTCGACGGGCCGGGGCCCAAGGCGAAGTTCACCCGCCGTTCCGGGCTCAGCGTCACCGGCAAGATGAAGCGCGGCGAGCGCAGCGGCACGTCGATCCGCTACTGGTACGACGCCCGCTACTTCGAGACCGGCGCCGCCCTCGACGTCGAGGCCGTGCGCGCGAAGCTGCGCAACACCGCGTTCCTCGTCCCCGGCGTCACCTACGTGCTGCGCACCGCGGTGGACGACTCGATCAGCGAGGAGACCTTCCACTTCCCCCACGGCGTCAAGGACATGGTCGACTTCCTGGCCCCCGCCGGGGACAAGCCGGTCTGCGGCACCCTGCTGATCAGCGGCGAAGGCACCTACAAGGAGAACGCCGCCGACGCCAGCGGCGTCATGCAGTCCAATGTGGAGCGCCACGCCGAGGTCGAGGTCGCGCTCCGCTGGGGCACCGGCTACGAGCGCACGGTCGAATGCTTCACCAACACCATCCGCAACGTGCACGGCGGCACCCACCGGCGCGGGTTCGACCGGGCGATGCTCAAGGCGTTGCAGGAGGCCATCGGCAAAACCCGCGGGCTGCTCAAGCCCAAGGAGGACATGCCGACCATCGAGGACGTGCTCGAGGGCATGACCGCGGTGATCCACGTCCGGCTGCCCGAACCGCAGTTCACCTCGCAGACCAAGGACGAGCTGTCCACCGCCGGGATCACCCGCGTCATCCAGGGCATCGTCGACAAGCACGTCAAGGCCTGGACCGAGGACCGCAAGACCAAGTCCGAGGCCAAGATCGTCCTGCAGAAGGTCGTCGACGCCGCCCGCGTCCGGCTCACCCAGAAGCAGCAGAAGGACGCCGCCCGCCGCAAGACCGCGCTGGAGGGCGCGGCCATGCCGCCCAAGCTGGTCGACTGCCGTACCACAGGTGTCTCGCGAAGTGAGATATTTCTTGTGGAAGGAGATTCCGCCCTCGGCTCAGCGCGCATGGCCAGGGTGTCTGAATACCAGGCGCTGCTGCCGCTGCGCGGCAAGATCCTCAACGTGCAGAAGGCGAGCCTCGGCGACACGCTGAAGAACGCCGAGATCGCGTCGATCGTGCAGGTGCTCGGCGCGGGCAGCGGGCGCACGTTCGACCTTTCCACCATGCGTTACGGCCGCGTCATCCTGATGGCCGACGCGGACGTCGACGGTTCGCACATCCGGACGCTGCTGATCACGCTGTTCGCCAAGTACATGCGGCCGGTGATCGAGGACGGCAGGCTGTACGCGGCGATGCCGCCGCTGCACAAGCTGGTCACCAAGGGCCGCAACCCGGAAACCCACTTCACCTTCACCCAGCGGGAGATGGAGACGAAGTTCGCCGAGCTGGAAGCGGCGGGCAAGCAGATCGTCACCCCGGTTCCCCGGTTCAAGGGGCTCGGTGAGATGGACGCCGACGAGCTGTGGGAGACCACGATGAACCCAGCCGCCCGCTCGGTCCGCCGGATCACCATCGAGGACGCCGAAGCCGCGGAGGCCGCGCTCGAGTTGCTGATGGGCGAGAAGGTCGAACCCCGCCGCAACTGGCTTGTCGAGTCGTCCGACCGCATCGACCGCGACGCCATCGACGCCTGATTTCGTAGTGCTACCAAGGAGTTCTGAGTAATGGCACGCCGCAAAGGCACCACGACCAGGGTTGACCCGTCCGCGTTCGACCAGCCGGGGGCACAGGTCTTCGACAACCCGTTGAAGACCGAAATCGAGGACTCCTACCTCGAATACGCCTACTCGGTGATCCACGCGCGTGCCCTACCGGACGCGCGAGACGGCCTCAAGCCGGTGCACCGACGAATCATGTTCTCGATGCAGGAGAACGGGTACCGCCCCAACCACGCGTACGTGAAGTCGTCCCGCGTCGTCGGCGACGTGATGGGCAAATTCCATCCACACGGCGACACCGCGATCTACGACGCGATGGTCCGGCTGGCCCAGGACTTCTCACTCAACGTCCCCCTCGTCGACGGGCACGGAAATTTTGGTTCACCAGACGATGGACCGGCGGCGAGCCGTTATACCGAGTGTCGGCTGTCACCCCAGGCGATGCACCTGGTCGGGGAACTCAACGAGGACACCGTCGACTTCCGGCCCAACTACGACGGTTCGCTCGAAGAGCCGTCCGTGTTGCCGGCGGCGTTCCCGAACCTGCTGGTCAACGGCACGTCCGGGATCGCGGTCGGGATGGCGACCAACATGATCCCGCACAACATGGGCGAGGTCATCGCGGCGGCGCGCTGGCTGATCACGCATCCGAACGCCACGCTCGAAAAGCTGATGGAGTTCGTGCCCGGCCCCGACCTGCCCACCGGCGGCACGCTGCTGGGGCTGGACGAGGTGCGCAAGGCCTACGAAACCGGCCGCGGTGTGGTGCGGATGCGTGCCCGCTGCGAGACCGGGCCGCTCGAAGGCAGCCGCGGCAGGCAGGCCATCACCGTCACCGAGCTGCCCTACGGCGTCGGGCCGGAGAAGGTGATCGAGAAGATCACCGACGAGGTCAACAAGTCCAAGCGGCTCACCGGCATCGCCGACGTCAAGGACCTGACCGACCGCGAGAACGGCACGCGGCTGGTGATCGAGTGCAAGGTCGGGGTGAACCCGCAGGCACTGCTCGCCGACCTCTACCGGCTCACGCCGCTGGAGCAGTCCTTCGGCATCAACAACCTCGTGCTCGTCGAGGGCCAGCCGCGGACGCTCGGGCTCAAGGCGCTGCTGGAGGTCTTCCTGCGGCACCGCTACGAGGTCGTCACCCGCCGCACCCGTTACCGCCGCCGCAAGCGCGAGGAGCGGCTGCACCTGGTCGACGGCCTGCTCGTCGCGTTGCTGAACATCGACAAGGTGATCAGGCTGATCCGCGACAGCGAGAACGCGCAGGCCGCGAAGGACGGCCTGATGAAGCGGTTCAAGCTCTCGGAGATCCAGGCACAGTACATTTTGGACACTCCGCTGCGCAGGCTCACCAAGTACGACCGGCTGGAGCTGGAGTCCGAGCAGGACAGGCTGCGCGACGAGATCGCCGAGCTGTCGAAGATCCTCGACGACGAATCGGTGCTGCGCAAGGTCGTGTCGAACGAGCTGGCCAAGGTCGCCAAGGACTTCCCGACCGAGCGGCGTACCGCGCTGATCGACGGCGACCTCAAGGAGGTGCTGGCCGCGTCGAAGCCGTCCGGCCCGCTGGAGGTCAGCGACGACCCCTGCCAGGTGATCCTGTCCGCGACGGGGCTGGTCGCGCGCACCGCGGCCGAGTCGGAGGAGTCCTCGGAGGCGCGGCGGCGCAACGGGCGGGTGAAGCACGACGCGGTGTCCGCGGTCGTGCACACCACCGCGCGCGGTCAGGTGCTGCTCGTGACCAGTAAGGGCCGGGCGTTCAAGACCGACGTGCTGCCGCTGCCGGTGCTGCCGGATCAGGCGGGCACGGTGTCGCTGCGCGGCGGGATGGCCGCGCGGGAGCTGGTCCCGCTGGAGAAGGGCGAACGGGTCGTCGGCATCGCGCCGCTGGGCGAGCAGGCGGCGGGTTCGCCGGGCCTGGCGGTCGGCACGAAGCTGGGCGTGGTGAAGGTGTGCGCGCCGGAATGGCCCGTGCGGTCCGACGAGTTCGACGTCATCACGCTCAAGGACGGCGACGAGATCGTCGGCGCCACCTGGCTCACCGACGGCAACGAGACGCTGACGTTCATGTCGTCGGAGGCCTCACTCCTGAAGTACCCCGCGTCGCTCGTACGTCCGCAGGGGCTCAAGGGTGGTGGCATGGCCGGGATCAACCTCGGCACGAAGGGCGCGGATGTGGTGTTCTTCGGCGCCGTCCGCACCGACGACGACGAGCACGGCGAGCCGATGGTCATCACGGCCACCGGCGCGAGCGTGAAGGTGACCCCGTTCAGCGAGTACCCGGCGAAGGGCCGCGCGACGGCCGGCGTCCGCGCGCAGCGGTTCCTCAAGGGCGAGACCCGGCTGGTGGTGGCCTGGGTCGGGCCGCGACCGGCGGGCGCGGCGAAGAACGGTGACCCGGTCGAGCTGCCCGAGGTCGATCTGCGTCGCGACGGCTCCGGCCACGCCCACCCTGGCCCCGACGTCGTCGGCCACCTCATCGAACGCGACTGACGTGCTCTGAAGGCCACCTTGAGGGACTTGAACGCTCTCAAGGTGGCCTTCAGAGACTGGGAGCTTCAGCCGCCCAGCAGGCCCTTGGCGATGTGGGTCACCTGGATCTCGTTGCTCCCGGCGTAGATCATCAACGACTTCGCGTCCCTGGCCAGCCGTTCGACCTGGTACTCGGCCATGTAGCCGTTGCCGCCGAAGAGCTGCACCGCCTCCATCGCGACCTCGGTGGCCGCCTCGGACGAGTACAGCTTCATCGCCGAGGCCTCCGCCAGCGTCGGCGGCTTGCCCGCCCGCGTCGCCTCGATCGCCTGGAACACCATGTTCCGCACGTTGATCCTGGCGACCTCCATCTTCGCCAGCTTCAGCTGGATCAGCTGGAACCGCCCGATCTCCTGACCCCACAGCTTGCGGCTCTTCGCGTAGCCGAGACAGAGCCGGTGGCATTCCTCGATGATCCCGAGCGACAACGCGGCGACGCCGATCCGCTCGGCGGTGAAGCTCGCCCGCGCACTGTCCCGGCCGTCCCCACCACGGGATTCCTCGGTCTCGCCGAGCAGCCGATCCGGGCTCAGCCGCACGTTGTCGAAGAACAGCTCGCCGGTGGGCGAGGACATCATGCCCATCTTCTTGAACGGCCTGCCCTGCGTCAGACCGTCCATTCCGGACTCCAGGACGAAGGTGAGCACCTTGCGGTCCCGCGGATCGGTGCCGTCGCCCTCGTCCAGCTTGGCGTAGACGACGATGATGTCCGCGTACGGCCCGTTCGTGATGAACGTCTTCTGTCCATTGAGGACGTACCCGTCACCGTCGCGGCGGACGTAGGTCTTCATGCCGCCGAACGCGTCCGAGCCGGAGTCCGGTTCGGTGATCGCCCACGCCCCCACCTTTTCGAAGGTGACCAGCCCTGGCAGCCAGCGCTCCTGCTGCGCCAGCGTCCCCTTCGCCTGGATGGTCTGCGCGGTGAGCCCGATGCTCACACCCATCGACGCGACGAGCCCCAGGCTCGCCCTGGCCAGCTCGCTCGCGGCGATCAGCGCCATGGACTCCTGACCGCCGAGGCCGCCGTCGGAACTCTTCTCCGGCGTCTCGCCCGCGGCCTTCGCCCGCGCCCTGGCGAACTGCTTCTCCAGTGCTTCCGCGGCCATCGCGCCGACCCCGAAGGAGGCGAAGAACTTCCGGATCAGGTCATACGGCGGCAGGTCACCGCTCTCCAGCTCCGCCGACACCGGCCGGATCTCTTTGTCGACAAATTCGCGGATCGCGTCCCGGATCAGCAGTTCCGTCTCGGACCACTCGATCATGGCAACCTGCTGGCGATGTCGTCGATACGCCAAGGCCCGTCGGTCTCGATGGTCTTGACGTCGTGCCAGCCCGCCAGTTCCGAGATCGCCCCGCCCTGCACCGCGAACACCTTGCCGGTGATCGGGCACTTCTCGGTGGCCAGGTACGCCACCAGCGGGGAGATGTTGGCCGGGGAGAACGCGTCGAACTCGCCTTCTTCGACCTCCTGCGCGAAGATCGCTCCCATGCCCGGCGTCGCCAGGGTGAGCCGCGTGCGCGCGATGGGCGCGATCGCGTTGGCGCGGACGCCGTAGCGTTCCAGTTCCTCGGCCGCGACCAGGGTCATCGCCGCGATGCCCGCCTTCGCGGCGCCGTAGTTGACCTGCCCGGCGTTGGGCAGTGTCGTCCCGGACGCCGACGCGGTGTTGATCACCGACCCGGCCACCTGCTCACCCGCCTTGCTCGCCGCCTTCCAGTACGCCGCCGCGTGGTGCAGCACCGCCGCGTGCCCCTTAAGGTGCACCGCGATCACCGCGTCCCACTGCGACTCCTCGAGGTTCGCGATGAACGCGTCGCGCAGGATGCCCGCGTTGTTCACCACCACGTCGAGACGGCCGAACTCGTCGACAGCCTGGCTGACCAGCTCCGCGGCACCGGACCACTCGGCGACATTCCCGGTGTTGGCGACGGCTTTCCCGCCCGCCGCACGGATTTCCTCGACGACCTCCTGCGCGGGGCCCGCGTCCGTGCCGCTGCCGTCGTTCCCGCCGCCGAGGTCGTTGACCACGACGCTCGCGCCCTCGGCGGCGAACAGCAGCGCGTGCTCGCGGCCGATGCCGCGGCCCGCGCCGGTGATGACGGCGACCCGCCCGTCCAGCGTTCCCATCAGCTTGTCCCTTCGGAGATCTCGGCGAGTCCGTCGGAGATCACCACGGTGTCCCCGACTTTCGTTTCGTACGCGTAGCTGGTGACGCCGCCCGCGGACCCGGCACGCCAGATCGTCGTGCTCAGATCCTGGCCCGGCAGCACGGGTTTGGCGAACCGCACCGCGAGCCGGCGCAGTCGGTCCACATCGGACTCGCCGAGTTCGGTGAGCAGGGCCCACGAGGTGAACGCCATCGTGCACAGGCCGTGCGCGATGATCCCGGGCAGCCCCGACGCCTTCGCGATCTCCTCGTCGAGGTGGATCGGCATCGGGTCGCCCGCGGCCGGACCGTAGCGGAAAGTCTGGTCGTCGTCGACATGCTGGCTGACCTTGCCCGCTGCCGAGTTCGCCCGCAGCGCCTCGTCGAACTTGTGCTCCGGCGCCAGTTCTCCGCGCTCCTCGCCGGTGTCGAAACCCCGGACGAAGAACATCACGTACTGCTCGTTGACGAGTTCGCCCGCCTCGTCGCGGGTTTCGAGGTAGACCGTCGCCCGGGTCCCCTTCGGCAGGCCCTGATAGCCGATCATCTTGCCGCGGGAGACCAGCTTGTCCCCCGGCCGGATCGGGCGGTGGAACCGGAAATCCTGTTCCCCGTGCAGGACGTTCCCGAACAACGAGGGCGGCACGACCTCCAGCGCCGGTTCCAGCAGCGACTGGAACACCGGGACGATCGCGAACACCGGGCTCGCCACGTCCCCGGCGAGATGCCGCTCGATCGGGTCGTTGGTCGCCTTCGCGTACTCGATCAGCCGTTCCCTGGTGACCTCGAACCGGTTCTCCTCGGTCCATTTGTCCAAACCGGACGGATCGAAACGCAGCTCTTCCGCCATGTCAGGCCCCGACCAATGCCTTGAACTTCTCCAGCGACTCGTCGAGGTTCTTCTTGCCGTCCTTCTCGACGGCCTTGCCGAGCGCCCCGACGATCATCTGGCCGCTGAACTCCGCGTCGATGGCCGCCTTCGACCCCTCGCCGGACGCCTCGACCGACAACCGGAAACTCACCTTGACCCCGGCCATCCCGGTTCCGGAGATGACCAGTTTGGACGGTGCCTCGAACTCGTCGACTGTCCAGGTGATGGTGTTCGGCATGCCGAGCATGGTGACCACTTCGGACGCCTGCGCACCCTTCGAGAACTCGGCCGGGACCTCGCCCTTCCACTTCGTGTGGATGGTCAGCCACTTCTCGAAGTTGTGGGGATTGGAGAACTCCGCCCACACCTTGTCCGGGGTGGCGGGAAGCTCGACCGACGCACTGATCTGGCCCATGACGTTTCCTCCTGGTTTCGCGGGGTGCGGGTTCAGCGCTCGGCGCGCTGGTAGGCGGTGACGACGGCGGCGCCGCCGAGTCCGATGTTGTGCTGCAGGGCGGCGGTGACGTCGTCCACCTGGCGCTTGTCCGCGGTGCCGCGCAGCTGCCAGGTCAGTTCGGCGCACTGGGCGAGCCCGGTCGCGCCGAGCGGATGCCCCTTGGAGATCAGGCCACCGGACGGGTTGACCACCCATTTGCCGCCGTAGGTGGTATCGCCGGAGTCGACGAGCTTGCCCGCCTCGCCCTCGGCGCACAACCCGAGGGCCTCGTACAGCAGGAGTTCGTTGGCGGAGAAGCAGTCGTGCAGCTCGATGACCTGGAAGTCGTCCGCGCCGAGCCCGGCCTGCTCGTACACCTGACGCGCGGCCTGGACGTTCATGTCGTAGCCGATGATGTTCTTCGCCGTACCGTCGAAAGTGGACTGGAAGTCGGTGGTCATCGCCTGCCCGACGATCTCCACCGCCCCGCCCGCGAGGCCGTGTTCCTCCACAAAGGACTCGCTGGCAAGGATCGCGGCGCCCGAACCGTCCGAGGTCGGCGAGCACTGGAGCTTGGTGAGCGGGTCGTAGATCATTCGCGAATCGAGAATGTCTTGCAGCGTATAGGCATCCTGGAACTGCGCGTAAGGATTGTTCACCGAGTGCCGGTGGTTCTTCTCGCCGATCTTGGCGAAGTGCTCGGCGGTCGTGCCGTAGGCCTTCATGTGCTCGCGCCCCGCCGCGCCGAACATCCACGGCGCCGGCGGGAACAGCACCTCGGAGATCTCGGCCAGCGCCTGGATGTGCCTGCCCATCGGCTGTTCGCGGTCGTCGTAGGTCGAGCCGAGCGAGCCGGGCTGCATCTTCTCGAAGCCGAGCGCGAGCGCACAGTCCGCGCGTCCGCCGCGGATCGCCTCCGCCGCAAGGTAAAGCGCCGTCGACCCGGTGGAGCAGTTGTTGTTGACGTTGACCACAGGGATCCCGGTCATCCCCAGCTCGTAGACCGCGCGCTGCCCGGACGTCGACTCGCCGTAGACGTAGCCGACGTAGGCCTGCTGGACCCGTTCGAAGCCGATCCCGGCGTCTTCGAGCGCTTTGGTGCCGGACTCCCTGGCCATCTGCGGGTAGTCCCAGCCCTCCCGCCTGCCGGGCTTCTCGAACTTCGTCATCCCGACGCCGACGACGTAGACCTTGTTCGCCACCGCAGCACTCCCTCGTCCTCGACCTGACCGATACCCGAGAAGATACAAGCTTGCCTGTATTTATCAAGGCCCGACCGCCCGCCGATGACCTTGAACGCCTTGTTTCAGCAGGTCAACGCGCCAAGATTTACATACAATCCTGCACGCATGTCTGCCGCAGACGGCTGCTCGCCTCGGTGACCCGATGGTGCCGGAGGTCGCCCCGGATCCACCGGCACTCGGAGGACGTGAATACGCGGTGCGCTCGACCGCCGAATGTGTCCGTCGCGAACGCTCCGTTCGCGACGATCAACGTCCCGAACGGAGCGTTCGCGACATACGCTGCTACAAAAGCCACCCCCATGATGGCTAGGTCCGCGCGGCGAGCGACGGAGCGAGCAGCCGCAGATGGCGTTTCGCGCGCTGCCAGCGACGTTCGAGCACGGCTTCCTCCGCGCTCCCCGGACCCGGCGCGGCGACCTCGCTGACCAGGATCCCCCGCACGACGTCCATCGCGGTGTAGAGCCAGTGCCGGACTTCCCGGTCCGCCGCGAGCTCGGGGTACAGCCCGGCCACGAACTCCAGCAACGCGCCGGTGACCAGCTGCTCGACCTCCCGCAGCTGTGCGCGGAGCTCGGCGTCGGACCGCGCCGCCGTCCACAGTTCGACGGTGGCCCGGAACAGAGGTCCACTATGGACGGACCAGAGCAGGTCAAGGCCGATGCCGACCGGATCGTCGGCGGCCCGCAGCCGTTCGAGTTCGGCCTGCGCCAGATCGGTGCGGGCGGTCGCGAGGTGCCGCACGGCGGCCGTCACCAGGTCGGCCTTCGCCGGGTAGTGGTGCACCAGCGCGCCGCGGGTCACCCCGGCGCGTTCGGCCACGCGGGTGGTGGTCGTGCCGGCGTAGCCCTCCTCGACAAGGCAGTCGATGGTGGCTTCGAGCAGCCGGGCACGCGTGGCGGCGCTGCGCTGCTCCTGGGTACGGCGCACGAGACTCAGGGTAACCTCGCCAGCGGCCCGGGGTAAGCGGCCGGATTCAGGCAACTGCCCAGCGGATCCACGAGCGAGCAGAACGCGGGCCGCGCGGCAGGCAGATAGTTCGCCGGATTACCACCGCCGCGGATCAGTGCGCGGAAGGTGGCCACGGCGCCGGTCGGCCGCCGGGTCAGCGCCGGGTCGGCGAGCGCGTCCACTGTGTACAGTCCGAACCTCGGCCGGTAGCTGCCCCACTCGTAGTTGTCGGTGATGCTCCAGTAGTTGAAGCCGATGACGTTCATCCCGTCGGCCTTCGCGCGCTGCACCCAGTAGAGGTGATCACGCAGGTGCTGCGAACGGCTGTACCCATCGGGACGCGCCGTGCCGTTGTCGGTCGGCATCCCGTTTTCCACCACATAGAGCGGCAGGTTCGGGAATTTGCGCGCGTAGTACCGCAGCACGTAATAGATCCCGTCGGGCTGCGGAGTGATTTTCCAGAATTCACCGGTTATCCCGTGGATCGCGGTGAGGTTGTCGAGGCTGGCGCCGTAGTAGTAGTCGACGCCGAGGAAGTCGAGCTTGTCCTTGACGCGGTCGACGAAGGTCAGATCGAGCAGGCCCTCCACCGGTGGCTGGTACGCCGCGTTGCTGGAGACCCTCGCGCCGGGGTCGAGCCGGTGGATCAGGTCGTAGGCCTGCCGGTGCGCGTCCACGAGCTTGCCGAACATGTCGAGCCCCTTGAACCAGGGAAGCCCGCCATTGCGGATTTCGTTGAGCACGTAGACGGTGGGCTCGTTGATCGTGATCCACTGGGCACCCTTGCCCCGGTACCGCTCGACGACGCGGCGCGCGTTGGCCAGCCACTCGCCGACCATCCTGTCGCCGCCCCACCCGCCCTGCTCGGCCACCCACCCCGGGTACACCCAGTGGTCGAGAGTGATCATCGGCTTCATGCCCGCGTCGAGGATGTGCTGGACGACGTCGTCGTAATAGGCGAGTTCGGCTTCGTCGAGCTGCCCTTGCCACGGCTCGATCCGCGCCCATTCGACGCTGAACCGGAACACCTTCACACCCAGGTCCCTGGCACGCGCGATGTCCTCGGCGTAGCGGTGCCGGAAGTCGACCGCGTTACCGTACGGGTCCTTGATCGCCGGAGTCCTGGCGTCGACGTAGCGCTTCCAGTTGCTGTCCGGCGCCGACCCCTCCGACTGGAACCCGGCCGTCGCCACGCCCCAGGAAAAGGCTTCGTCCGCCGCCGCGGGCTGGACGCCCGCCAGCATCGTGCCCAGCACGAGCGTTACGCCCGTGAAGCCGCGCCACCAGCGTTGTGTTCGCATCCGACACCCCGGGCAATCGTGAATGAGATTCAGATTTCCGGGAAGGGTAGCAGGAAGGACACGCCCGACGCATGATCAACCACGGAGAGTCAGCGATATCGTCCGCAAAAGCCGTGAAGGACTCCTTACCGGCACTGAGCGCCGGTAAGGAGTCCTTCACGGACTGGGACGGATTCGGGAGCGGCCCGGGTCAGTCGGCCTTCGCGGCCTTGTCGGGGACCTTGCGTTTCTCCTGCTCGGCGGGCTCAGCGGGCTCGGCGGCCTCCGCGTGCTGCTGCTCGGCCGCGGCGGGCTGCTGCTCGTCCTTCGCCTCGGCGGCGTCCTGCTGCCCGGCGGGCTCGTCGAAGCTCTTCGGGAGACGCTTGAGGTGCTTCGTCATCGACCGGACCAGCAGAGCCACCGCGATCAGGAACAGGATCAGCACCAGCAGGCCGAGCGGGGACGACTTGCCGAAGTCCTCGCCCTGGCCGCCGTTGTCCCCTTTGTCGGGCTGCTGCGCCAGCACCAGCGCCGTCGTCGGGGCGACGGCCACCGCCGGCAGCGTGAAACTCATGTCCTCACCTTACTCCGTGACCCCCGCGAACAGATCGTCCTCCGGCAGTGTGCTGTCCACCAGCGACTTGACCAGCTCGTACTCCTCGGTCGGCCAGATCTCCCGCTGCAGCTCCAGCGGGACGGCGAACCAGCGGCTGGTCGGGTCGATCTGGGTCGCGTGGGCCTTGAGCGCTTCGTCACGCTGCTCGAAGTAGTCGGCGCATTCGACCCGGGTGGTGACGCGCTCCATGACGTCCGCCTTGTCGGGGTCCCAGGACTTGAGCCACTCGGTGTAGGGCGACTCCAGCCCCGCCTCCTCCAGCGCGGAGTGGAAGGCGAGCATCCGGGCGCGGGAGAACCCGTGCACGTAGTACAGCTTCAGCGGCTGCCACGGCTCGCCCGCGTCCGGGAAACGCTCCGCGTCGCCCGCGGCGTCGAAGGCCGCCATCGAGACCTCGTGTGTGCGGATGTGGTCGGGGTGCGGGTAGCCGCCGTTCTCGTCGTAGGTGACCACGACGTGCGGACGGAACTCGCGCACGACCTCGACCAGCGCCTTGGTCGACTCCTCCAGCGGGACGACCGCGAAGGACCCTTCGGGCACCGGCGGCAGCGGGTCGCCCTCGGGCAGGCCGGAGTCGATGAAGCCGAGCCAGCGGTGACTCACGCCCAGGATCTTGGCCGCGCGAGCCATCTCGTCGCGCCGGATGTCGGCCATGTTGGCCAGCACCTCCGGCCGGTCCATCGCCGGGTTGAGGATGCTGCCGGCCTCGCCGCCCGTGCAGGTCACGACCATGACCTCGTGTCCCTCGGCGGAGTACTTCGCCAGTGTCGCCGCGCCTTTGCTGGACTCGTCGTCCGGGTGCGCGTGCACCGTCATCAGGCGCAGGCGTGGCTTGTGACCGTCGTCTGTCAGTTCGTCAGCTCGCACCATGCTCCGAACGACCCCTTCTCATTCCTTATTCCCGCCCCCAGTTCCGTGCCCCGGAACGGGTTCACGGATACTCGACCACGGACGCGCCCGCGGCCGTCCCTCCATTGTCCCCGCGGGTACGACAAGACCGACCGGGAGGCCCGGGTTTTGCGCACAGACGAGGTAGCGGCCGACGCCGGTGCCGTGGCGCCGCCCCCGGATCGCTACGGCAGGTCCCGGCAGCGCAGGTCCCGGCCGTGGCGCCGGTGGCTGTACCTCGCGCTCGCGCTGGTCGTCGGCGGCGTGGTCGCGTATGTGGCGTACCTCAACCTCGGCTCGGCGCCGATCGACGCCGAGCGGATCGGCTTCGTCCTCAAGCCGGACAGCGCGGAGATCACCATCAATGTGACCCGCGACGACGACAACCGCGCGGGGGTCTGCATCGTGCGGGTCCGCGACAAGTCGGGCGCCGAAAGCGGCCGCAAGGAACTCCTGGTTCCCGCCGGTGCCAAGTACAGCAGGCTCAGCACCGTGGTGAAGAGCATCGGGCCGCCGGTCACCGCGGACGTCTACGGCTGCTCGTACGACATACCACGCTACCTGTCAAGCCCCTAGCGGCCAACGGAGTGAAACGCGCGTCCAACGCCCGCGCTGCGTGGAAAAACCGGCGTCGGCTCACCATGCCGTGATATCCTGAGCCACCAGCACGGCCCCGGACGGGCCGTGTTTTTCCTTTATCTCAGCCACGCGGCGAGAATTCCGCGTGGTGGCCGGCTTGTATACCCAAGCCTGGCAGGCCCGACGAGGAGATGGTGACCGTGAGTGACACGAAGGTGACCTGGCTCACCCAGGATGCCTACGACAGGCTCAAGCACGAGCTCGACGAAATGATCGAGAATCGGCCGGTCATCGCAGCGCGCATCAACGACAGCCGCGAGGAGGGTGACCTCAAGGAGAACGGCGGTTACCACGCGGCGCGCGAGGAGCAGGGGCAGGCCGAGGCCCGTATCCGCCACCTGCAGGAGCTGCTGCGGTCGGCGAAGGTGGGCGAGGCGCCCGCCAACGACGGCACCGCCGGCCCCGGCAAGGTGCTGACCGTGCGTTACGACGGCGACGACGAGCCGGAGAAGTTCCTGCTCGCGACCCGCGAGGAAGGCGCCGAAGGCGACCTCGACGTGTACTCCCCCGAGTCGCCGCTGGGCAAGGCCCTGCTCGGCGCCAAGGAGGGTGAGGAGCGCGAGTACGAGCTGCCCAACGGCAAGACCATGAAGGTCACGCTGCTGCAGGCCGTGCCGTACAGCGAGAGCTGACGAGACCGGCGCGCCCGGCCGGTCGCATGGCCGGGCGCGCATGGGTCCCGGCTAGTGTTCCCCCGGTACGTCTTACTGGGAGGGCTCACTATGAGTAGCGAACCGATGTGCGCGACCTGCGGAATGCAGTACGCGCAGCCGCGGCAGGACTGTCCCATCTGCGAGGACGAGCGTCAGTACGTCCCCGTGACGACAGGCCAGCGCTGGACCGATCTGGACACCGTCCGCGCGAGCGGCGACTACGTGCCGCGGATCGAAGAGCAGGGCCCCGGCCTCATCGGCGTCGGCTCGACGCCGAACTTCGCGATCGGCGAACGCGCGCTGCTGGTGCAGGCCGCGTCCGGCAACTTCCTGTGGGACTGCGCCGGGTACATCGACGACGAACTGATCCGCCAGGTCAACGAGCTTGGCGGCATCACCGGCATCGCGATCAGCCACCCGCACTACTACACGACGATGGTCGAATGGTCCCGCGCCTTCGACGTGCCGATCTACCTGCACGAGAAGGACCAGCAGTGGATCGGGCGGCCGGATCCGGCCATCCGCCTGTGGTCCGGGACGACGCTCGACGTCGCGCCGGGCCTGCGGCTGATCAACCTCGGCGTGCACTTCGCGGGCGGCACGGTCCTGCACTGGCCCGACGGCGAGCACGGCCGCGGCGCGCTGTTGTCCGGCGACATCGTGCAGGTCGTCCCCGACCGCACGCACGTGGGCTTCATGTACAGCTACCCGAACCTGATCCCGGAGCGGCCCAGCGTCGTCCGGCGCGCGGCGGAGCTGCTCGAGCCCTACGCGTTCGAGGCCATCTACGGCGCTTGGTGGGACGCGATCGTCCACTCCGACGGGCACGAAGTCGTTCAGCGCTCGGCGAAGCGCTATCTGACCTACGCGCTCGAAGCCTGATTCACGACCGCGCGGTGCGTGCCCAGACCCGGCCGGACGCACCCGCGGTGCCACACACACAGCACATCCCGCCCTCACGACCGCGCGGTGCGTTCCAGCAAGGGACGCACCCGCGGTGCCACCGGCGTCGACAGGGCGATCGACGTCGAGGTGCGCAGGACGTCCGGGACGCTGACGACCTCGTCGATGACGCGCTGCAGATCGTCGTTGCCACGCGCCACCATCCGGACGAACAGATCGCCCTGTCCGGTGGTGGCGTGCACCTCGCAGACCTCGTCGATCGCGGCGAGCGCCTCGGCGACTCCGGCGCGTTTGCCCTGCGCGATCTCCAGCACGGCGAACGCGGTGAGCCCGTAGCCCATCGCGGCGAGGTCGACCTCGGGCGGGAAGCCGCCGAGGATGCCGCGTTCGGTGAGCCGGTCGAGCCGCGCCTGCACCGTCCCGCGCGCGACGCCGAGACGCCGCGCGCATTCGAGCACGCCGAGCCGGGGCGCGTCGGTGAGCAGCAGCAAGAGCCGCGCGTCCAGCGCGTCCAGGGTTTCCGACACTGCCGTTCCTCCTGCGCAGGTTGTCCAAGATGTCGCCACGTAACGGTGTTCGACTAGGCAGATTGTCCAGTCGAAACAACAACCATTGCACATCTTGCCGCATAAACGGATGCTTCGACCATGACCACAGTCGATTCCCCCGGTGCCCTCGACGACGTTTCCTACGACCAGCTCCGCCAGCTCGTCGGCCTCGTCGACCACGACGCCTCGACCGACCCGTTCCCGGTCAAGTCCATGGACGCGGTGGTGTTCATCGCGGGTAACGCCACCCAGACGGCCTGGTTCTACCAGGTCGCCTTCGGTATGCAGCTGGTCGCCTACTCCGGCCCGGAGACCGGCGAATTCGAGCGCAAGTCCTTCGTGCTGAAGTCCGGCTCGGCGCGCTTCGTGATCACCGGCGGGGTCAAGCCGGACTCCCCGCTGCTGGATCACCACCGCAAGCACGGCGACGGCGTCATCGACCTGGCGCTGGAGACCGACGACGTCGACAAGTGCGTCGAGCACGCCCGCGCGCAGGGCGCGACGATCCTCGAGGAGCCGCACGACGTCTCCGACGAGCACGGCACTGTGCGCGTCGCCGCGATCGCGACCTACGGCGAAACCCGCCACTCGCTGATCGACCGCTCGCGCTACAACGGCGTCTACCTGCCCGGCTACGAGCCGCGCGAGAGCACGGTGAAGCGGCCCGAGGGCGCGCCGAAGCGGCTGTTCCAGGCCGTCGACCACTGCGTCGGCAACGTCGAGCTCGGCAAGATGGACTACTGGGTCGACTGGTACCACCGCGTCATGGGCTTCGTGAACATGGCGGAGTTCGTCGGCGACGACATCGCGACCGAGTACTCGGCGCTGATGAGCAAGGTCGTCTCGAACGGCAACCACCGGGTCAAGTTCCCGCTGAACGAGCCTGCGGTGGCGAAGAAGAAGTCGCAGATCGACGAGTACCTGGAGTTCTACGACGGCGCGGGCTGCCAGCACATCGCCTTGGCCACCAACGACATCGTGGCCACGGTGACCGCGATGCGCGCGGCCGGCGTCGAGTTCCTGGACACCCCGGACTCCTACTACGACGACCCGGAGCTGCGGGCGCGGATCGGCGAGGTGCGCGTGCCGATCGAAACGCTGAAGGAGCACAAGATCCTGGTCGACCGCGACGAGGACGGCTATCTGTTGCAGATCTTCACCAAGCCCATCGGCGACCGGCCGACGGTGTTCTACGAGCTGATCGAGCGGCACGGCTCGCTCGGCTTCGGCAAGGGGAACTTCAAGGCGCTGTTCGAGGCCATCGAGCGCGAGCAGGAGCGCCGCGGCAACCTCTGACGCTGGGACGAACCGGACGGTCCGTGGGGGCCTCCTTGAGGGATCCAGAGTCCCTCAAGGAGC